>CAYPJB010000294.1:0-5954 GCA_964410845.1 uncultured Bacteroidales bacterium
CGAGCACACCAGCCTGGCCGAGCTGGCCGAACTGCTGCCCCTGTCCAGCTGGCTGTTGTCAGGGCTGAAACTCACTCCATAGAGAGTATCGTTTCCCATCGGAATAGAGTGCTTTATGCGGGGCTTCTCTGTCGCCTGCATATCCCAGATCTGCAGTTCTCCGAAAAGACCTGGAGCGCCACCAGCTACTGCGAGATACCTGCCATTGGGTGAATAAGCGATGGATTGTACACGAGGTGAAACGCCTATTAGCCGATGCAGTAAGCCTTGTCCGTCAGCTTTATGAATGAGCACTTCGTGGTAGCCTGCCACAGCCAGTTGCTTGCCATCGGGCGAATAGGCCAGCGAAGGGATGACCGGTGCATGCTGATACTCAGGGGGTTTCTCGGGTGAAGCCAGCTTGGTCTGCCTGTTGGCGGGTGTGTCATTCTTCGCCCCTTCGCGAATCCACTGTTTGATTTGATTCACCTGCTCTTTACTGAAAGGAATACCCATGCCATTTTTTGGCATGAGTGGCTTCTCGCCGTCGATGAAGTCGATCAGAGTGCTTGCTTCAGGCTGATGGGGTGTAAACCCCGATCCTTTGTCGCCACCTGCCAGCAGTGCTTCATACGAAGTGACATCGAATCCCCCCTGCTTTTTCGCAGGTTGATGGCAACCCTGGCAGTGTCTCAGCAACATGGGGCGTATATGCTTGTCGAAACTGATGGCTGATGATTTCGTAGATTTGTCATCAGTGAAACCAAGTGTCGGAACACTTAGCATCAACATGATCAACAACAGTCGCATATCGAAGTCTCAGAAAGAGTACTGGAGGGACTGACGAGCAGATAAGTAGTTTACCATCATCCCATATCATTACAACTTTGAAGTTGAATACGAATACATCGGGCTGGTGGTGATCCGACAACTCTACCATAGTGGTCAGCATGTGGAGCAAGTTGACTGCAAGCCTGACTGGAAATGATTCCAAAAGAAATCTTCAAGTTCGTCTTGTCATAATTTCGAAACGGTCTACTATTGGCTCAACGGTTAGTAGGACTAACCGCACTGAAGCACAATCCAACTGCACGAAGCAAAGTGACTAGGACGTCTCCACTACAACTGAAACGCGACCCCGCTTGGAAACAAGGCGGGGTCGTCGTCGTTTGGGGAAGTGTCAATCTGCGGAATGCAAAATCTGGATTGAGCAAATCAGCTAGTTCGCGTATTGCCCCCAGTCGAGGAACATCTTCGTATGTTCAGGCGGTCTGGGATATCGTGGTCCCCTGGAGATGAGTATGAACGAGATCGAAGCGCGTCGAGGCTTATCCTCGCGACCTGCCGCGCTGGTCGCATTCGATGATGAAGAGCCTCCTAGTCGTCCCCGACGACACCCTTTCTGGAAAGACATCCCTGACGACAAGTGGGAAGACTGGCGCTGGCAATCTCAACACGCCATCAAGACCACCAAGCAACTCACTGAGTTGCTCACCTTCTCAGCTGACGAGGTCAGCTCACTTCTCAAACTCGAATCCGAGTTTAAGACCGCTATCCCACCCTATTACTTCTCGCTGATCGACCCAGCCGACCCACTGGATCCGATTCGCCTGCAGTCTTGTCCCTCCTTCATGGAGCTTGAGAACCCTTCCGGCTTTGAACTGGAAGATCCTCTCGAAGAAGACAAGGACATGCCCGTGCCCGGGCTGACCCACCGGTATCCAGATCGCTGCCTGATCGCCATCACCGGCGTCTGCACCATGTACTGCCGGTTCTGTACCCGGAAACGCAAGACGCTCACCCGTGGCGGCTGGGAATCGGTGACAGCCGATGATCAGCGCATGATCGATTACATAGCGAAGCACACCGAAATTCGCGATGTCATCGTCAGCGGTGGCGATCCACTAACCCTGAACACAGGCAAGCTTTCTTTCTTCCTGGATGCCCTCCGGGATATCAAGCATGTCGATGTGATTCGCATTGGAACCCGAGTGCCAGTAACGCTGCCACAACGACTCTTCGATCAGAAGCTTGTCGATCTGCTAGGCAACAATGGCAAAGTCTGGATTCAGACACACTTCAACCATCCACGCGAAGTCACACCCGAAGCTGCAAGGGCTTGTCTGGCACTCCTCAAAGCGGGCTGTCCGGTGAATAACCACAGCGTGCTGATGAAGGGTGTTAACGATTCTGTGGAAGTGATGCGCGCACTCATGCGAGCTGTATTGCGCATCAAGGTGCGTCCGTACTACATCTTCCATTGCGATCCGGTCATCGGTGCAGGCCACTTCCGTACTTCGGTATGGAAAGGTCTGGAGATCATGGAAGGCCTGCGCGGCCACATGTCCGGTCTAGGCGTGCCTACTTATGTGGTCGATAGCCCACATGGTGGCGGCAAAATTCCGCTGATGCCGAACTACCTAGTCTCTGCCAGTAACGATGCGGTCATCCTCCGTAACTACGAAGGCATGCTCGTTCGCTACCAGGCGGAAGACAAACCTGCGGAAGAAGAGGTCAAGACCCGCACTCGTGGTGTAAGTAAGCTGCTCCAAGGCGATCAGACCTTCCTGATCCCCGAAGGCAGCGAACGCATGGCCCGCCGGCGCAAGATCGCCCTCCAACAGGTTGCTGATCGTGTGGACGACTGTGGCGATTCTGATCTCGAACCCACCGGCAGCCTGGTGGGCGCCATCCCTGCTATCCCCATCCCAGCCCTCGACGAAGGCAGTGACTTGGAAAGCAGTGATCTGGAACCTTCAGTCGATGGACCTATGAAGGTCAAGGTTTACTAAAGAATAAACTTTGATTTGCGAAATGAATGAAGAGATGTCTCTCCATGGAGGCATCTCTTTTTACGTTTAAATATCGCTAACTATTTCTCGTACGTCCGCTTGTCACCACACGAAGGCTTCAGCGAAAGCTGATACAGCCGTTCCCCTTCGGGGGTCGGATACTCTCCGGTGACGCATGCTCGGCAAAGCTTCTGTGTATCAATCCCGATGCATCGGGCCAACGATTCCACGGGCAGGTACGCCAGGCTGTCGGCCCCTAACTCGGATGCCATCTTCCGTTCGTGTTCGCGAGTGATAGGCTGGCCATGCAGGAAGCGTGGTGCAAACAGCTCCTGAATGGTTGACATATCGATGCCATAGAAGCACGGTGCAATAATCGGTGGGCAGGCTACTCGGACATGTAATTCCTTGGCATGTCCCACGCTACGCATGACACCCAGAAGTGCTTTCATCGTCGAACTGCGAACGATCGTATCTTCGACCAGGATGACCCGCTTACCTTCCAGCACCTGACGCAATGGCGTGTATTTGGCTCGAATACGGGCTTCGCGGTTTTCCCCTTCGATGAACGTTCGCCCTACATAGCGGTTGCGCATCAGCCCTTCAATCGAAGGTAGCTTGAGTGCAAATGCCATGGCATCGGCAGCAGCTTTGGCTGTATCGGGTACAGGCACCACGATGGTGTCGTCATCGAATGGCACCAGTTGGAGTTCTCTCTCCTGGTGTGCCAGTTCTATGCCCAGCGCGTTGCGTGCAAGGTAAACGCTGTGCCCATCAAGTTCGCTGGCGACATTCGCGAAGTAAATCCATTCAAAGAAGCAATGCTTGGGTGTCTTTTTTGCAGCGAAACGTTCCAGCCGAAACTGCCCTTCCTCTATGACAATGATCTCGCCCGGTTGCAGCGTATTCACCTGAGTAAAGCCCAGGTTCTGCAGGGCCACGCTTTCGCTGGCAGCAGCGAATAGATTGCCATCCAAGGCCCAGCACATCGGCCTGATGCCGTTCGGATCGCGGGCTACCACCATGTCGCCCATGCCATTCATATAGACAATGTTGTAGGCGCCATCGAAACGATCACTGATGTTCTTGAATACCTCTACCAGGTCAGGGCGATTATCGCCTCGGAGTTCATGGCTGAGGAAGTGCATGATCACTTCCGTATCGGTATCACGGGTCAGGTGATAATCGCGCATCTGAAGGAGTTCATCTTTGAGCGTTCCATAGTTGGCGAGTTGGCCGTTGAACGCGAACGAGAACCATTTCCACTTACATCCGTGATAGCGATTGAATGGTTGAGCATAGCTGCGCTCATCGGTGCCACAGGTGGCGTAACGGACATGGCCGATGCCGGCACTGCCAGCGTAATCGTTTTGGATAGTCTTGCTCTTTCCCCGGTGGTTCAGGCGAAAGGCTTCGATGACCGTGCCCAGTTCCTTGTGGGTGTCGAGCAGTTTTTCACGAGTAGGGTTGTAGGTGGATATGCCTGCTGCCAGTTGTCCACGGTTCTGCAGGTCCAGCAGCATTCTGGGCAGCAACGATGTAGCGAGATTGGGATCGCCCTGCGGCAACAACCTCGACTGCGGCATGAAGCCGGGAAGTACATAAACCGCGGCCACACCACACTCATGCTGCAAAATCGCCATCAGGATTGGCTCGTAGGGAATAGTCCATGCCGACAGACTGCTGTTATATTGGAGAGCCACATGGAGATGAAGTCGTATCTGCCACCTTGCACAACTTCGTCTTCCGCTCATCGCCATGTACCGTTAAGATGGGCAAATACACTTCTGATGTCACAGGAACCGACGCATGCGTTCTTTACTGGTTCGTAGTTTTGCCATGAGTCTATTTTGCCTGATTCTCTCGCTAGTCTGTTTCAGCACGGCACAGGAGCCAACCAAACGACCCAATATCCTTGATACCACAGCACTTCGGCTTGCTCCCAGCAATGTCTCGTTCTTCATGACTTCACTGAAGCTCAAGGATCGCATGCTCTCACTCTGGAAGTCAAAAGCTGTTCAGCAGGCCTGGAATACTACGCTGGTAAAAACCTTCTGGAATGAGTTTTCGTCAAACTTCATGCAGCAGGCAGGGCCTTTTTCTGCCATGCTTGAACAGAAAGAGAACAAGGAACTTCTTCAACTGCTGCTCGATATGGCTAGTGACGAGTGTTTTCTGATGGGGGGCGAATCGTTCGGCGATTTCCTCTCTCTGATGAGCGATGTTTATGTTGCTGCCCAATTCGGTCAATTTGAAAATCGATTCAATGGCGCGCAGGACAGTACAGCGGTGCTGCATTCCGTTCTTAACTGTTTACAGGAAAATCTATCCATACTCGCCGCACCGGAGATCATCGTAGGATTCAAAGTGCCTGATCCGAAAGTTGCCCAGAGGCAACTCGCCCGCCTGGCTGTGCTGCTGAATACGGCTGCGCTGGCTGTTCCGCAACTGACCGGTAACGTGAAAAGCCAGAAAGTGAATGACAGCAATTTCACCACTATCATTCTCGATGGGAAAAAGGTGCCCTGGGATATGATTCCCTGGGACGAAATCGAGGAGGAAAATGGTGAGTTCAATGACCTAAAGGCTCATCTCAAAACTATGAAGGTCAATATCTGCATCGGTTATCACGAAGGATATATTCTTTTGAGCCTGGGAGAATCGCTGAACTTCCTTAAGAGCATGGGCAAAGGCAAGAAGTTGGCGGAACTTCCAGAGTTCGAGCCTCTGCTGAAACATCTCGACAAACGTATCACCAGCGTTGGATATTCGAGCAAGTCTCTCAACGCCAGTTCAGGTTTCACCAGTGAGCAGGCAGATGCCATGGTTAATTCCTGGAAAGAACTGATTGAGAGTACCGATATCGATGATGATCTGCGTGAACGCATCTACAAGGACATGAAAGAACTGGCCGGCGATATGCTCAAGCTCATGGAGCATGAGCCAGGCGCCTCCATGAGCTTCAGTTTCCAGACAGAACGAGGCGAAGAGGCCTACAGGCATCAGTACTCCATTAATCCAAGCATGAACTTTAGCAAGCCGCTCGATCTCTTTCAGCACGTTGGTGGTGATCCATTGATAGCCTCGATAGGTAGGAGCAATTTCAAACCGGAAAACTGGGACTTCATGGCCAAGTGGGCGAAAAAGGCGAACGGCTACTTTCGCGATTATGCTCTACCGCAA
>CAYPJB010000295.1:0-5888 GCA_964410845.1 uncultured Bacteroidales bacterium
TTATTTTAGTGTGCTTGCAGGAAGCCAATTCTGCACGAATCAACTTCCATACAGTCAATCCAATCGCATGGGACTTCATCATGCCACCCCTTTGCCATTTGGTATGTTGCCTGCATCTGTAGTTTTGAAAGTGACAAATCTGAACAGTGTGCCCAGCGAATCTGACATGCATTCAACCCCCCAACCGTCACAAACCCCCAGTAGAACCGGGCCGAATTGTCGATACTCCCGTCAACGAACGCTTGACGGGGTCTCGTCTAGCAGTTAGCCTGAATAGCACATCACCTGCTGCTCTTCTTCGACGCAGCGACTTGGGGATTCTGCCGTGAGCATGTTCGTTCGTTTTGCCCTGACTCTTTGCGTTGCTTCATTAGTGTTGGCACAGGCCGTCAGCCAACCTCCAGCCAAACCTGCTCCTTATGCCATGAATCGGCAGAGAGAGGATGTTGCCCAGAACGACATCCCCGCTACACGAGAAATCAACCTGGTGATGCGACTGGCACTCTCCCCTGAGCCAGACTATCTTCTCAAATCCGACGCTGACAAAGCGAATGCAGATAAAGTCATCAAGTACTATCTCTACCGGCTGACCTGGGAGGAAGTACAAAAGGAACGCGATCCTGAACGGGTTGGCACGATTGACAGCATCATGAATGAACTGATTGGCTCGGTGGACTACACTCCGCGGCTGCTTCCACGTTACTTTACAGGCAACCCGGCAGACCAGGACATGGCTGCACAGCGTGAACGTCAGTTGACCAACGTCCAGCAAATCACTCCGATCTTTATCAAACACTGCCGGGTACTGCTTCAGAACAGCATGCCGATTGTCCGAATCAACGCTGTTCGAGTGCTAGCCAAGCTTGCCGAGTGGGGACAGGAAGCGGTCATCGATGATTTCATCAACATCATTACTCATCCCCAGGAAAGCATCGCTGTCAAGCACTGGGCATTTCAGGGTCTTGAAGAAATCCAGATGCTTCGAGGTTCTGCTGACATCAAAGCCAGGAACCTGTTCCAAAGCAAGGCAGGCCAGGATCGACTGACTGCAGCCCTGATGGCAACGTACGACTGGCTGCTATCTCAGACAAAGATCCCTGATTCTCGTATGCAGTACATGCAGCCGGAAGAACAAGCGGGTATCCGATTTGTCCGCCGAGCAGCCATGCGAGCCCTCGGCGCTTCGCGACGTGCAGCTATCATTGATGACCGACAGACAAACAAACAGGATGGCCCTGTCGCTGAACTGCTCAACAAGATCATAGCTGCTGAGCCTGGTATTGTTCCCGTGCCAGACTTGCGTGAGCGCCTGGATGCACTGCATGCCCTGGCTCAACTCCGCACAGACAACAGCCCAAGCTATAACCCTGACTACACGGCATATCAGATTGGCAGCTACCTTACCGTTCTGGGTGCAGAAGCAAACACTCAGAAGAATAACGGTAATATGACGCTTGCCTGGTCCATGGAGGCACAGAGACTGCTGAATTCGCTTCAGGGATTCCAGAAGCAGAAGCTTTCCGGACCGAGTGCAGATTACGTCAAAAGGATGGGGGAAAAAGTAGCACCGTTGCTTGCCTTCTTTAATGACTTCAATGTGAATACTGATGCTGTCCGCAATCTCAGTGAATTCGTTCGGGATAATCCACCAGTCAACAAGCAAGCCCTCAAACCATTGGGTGAGAAATAACAGTACGTCCCCCCACAGTTCTTCATGCACTAGTGGCTTGCTGCTACCACTAGTGCATTCCTGTTTCTTCGACGGTATCGATCAGTATGTCTGATAATGCAACTACAGCTGACCTCGGCTTTGCCCGGCTTGATCTCGCCCGTCAACAGCGGTGCGGTTTTCCTGAAGTGATCTTCGGCGAAGGGAAGACCGTTGATGGCTTGCTGCAAATCGTTCAAACCATGGCACATGCTCAGCAAGGCTGCTTGATCACTCGTGTCAATCCAGAGCAATCACAAGCATTACTGGCATGCTTCCCCCACGCCGTTCAAAACACAGTAGGGCGTACCTTCTGGCTGCCAAGCAGTACCAGCCAGCAGCAAACAGGTAAAATTACCATCGTCACTGCAGGCACAGCCGACCTGCCTGTTGCTCATGAAGCTCTGGCTACTTTGGAAGCCATGGGCTTCACGCCGGACCTCATCAGTGATGTCGGCGTCGCTGGACTGCATCGACTTCTGGCACAACTGGAACGTATCCGCCAGGCTGATGTGATCATCGTTGTCGCAGGCATGGAGGCTGCTCTCCCCAGTGTGCTCGGCGGACTGGTGGCTGTGCCGGTGATTGCCGTCCCGACGAGCATTGGCTATGGTTCGCACATGCACGGGCTGACCGCATTGCTCGGCATGCTGAACAGTTGCGCAGCCAACGTTTGCGTCGTGAATATTGATGCGGGGTTCAAAGCCGCCTATGTTGCCGGTCTGATGCTTCTTTCTGCCCACAAGAAAGGAGTGAAGTGATGCGTTTGCGACTGGCAGTGCTCATCAGCGGATCAGGCACTACCCTGCAAAACCTGATCGAGTACCACCGTCAGGGCAAGCTCCAGGCGGATATAGTTACAGTCATTTCAAGCCGAAGTGGCGTTGCTGGCCTGGAGAAAGCCAGCAAGGCAGGTCTTCCGGCGATAGTGATACCACGCCAGGGTAAGAAACTCGACGATTTCGCTCAAGCCATCTATCAGCACCTGCGAGAACAGCGGGTCGACCTAGTTTGCCTGGCAGGGTTCCTTGATTTCCTACCCATTCCTGATGACTTTCAGCATCGAGTTATCAATATCCATCCTTCGCTCATCCCGGCATTCTCAGGCAAGGGTTTCTATGGCAAACATGTCCATGAAGCAGCACTGAAAACGGGAGTTAAAGTCTCAGGATGCACGGTACACTTTGCAGATAATGAATTTGACCATGGCCCGATCATTTCGCAGACAGTAGTGCCCGTACTGGATAATGACACGCCTGAGACACTGGCTGGACGCGTTTTTCAAGCAGAATGTCAAGCTTTGCCGGAAGCGATCAATCTCCTAGCTGAAAAAAGGGTAATTATTAAAAATCACAGGGTCAGCATCGCACCTTGATAATCCATTTCCATCGCTATTTCCTGCAGAAAACCGTGAAGTGGTTTGCTCCAACGTCAGTAAAAAGTTAAGATCAGGATACGCACCATCCCTCTGAGAATGCCCCATGGCGGTCGCAACTTCCAATGAGTTCCTCGAATCACTGCGAAAAAGTGGTCTGATTGACACGTCTGTGCTGGATGAAGCTCTCGGTTCCTATACCGGTACGACGGAAGAACCTACCAAAATTGCAGAGTATCTTATCCAGAAAAAGCTGTTGACCTCGTTCCAGGCTAAATCGATCCTGGCGGGACGGTACAAAGGTCTCGTGATCGGCGCGTATCGAATCATGGAGAAGATCGGTGCCGGCGGCATGGGCATCGTCTACATGGCTGAACACGACAAACTGAAGCGTCGTGTAGCCATCAAGATCCTTCCCGAAGATAAAACACGCGATAAGCTCGCCCTCGAACGGTTCTACCGTGAAGCACGTGCAGCTGCTGCACTGGATCATCCGAACATCGTCAAGGCATTTGATGTCAGCGAACACCAGGGTCTGCATTACCTGGTCATGGAGTACATCGACGGGACCAACTTGCAGAAATATCTCGATACGAAAGGCCCGCTTCCCTGGAAGACTGCTGTCAATATTGTCATTCAGTCGTGCAAAGGGCTTCAGCATGCTCATGAACGCAACATGGTGCATCGTGATATCAAGCCTGCAAATATCCTTGTTGATAAAGCCGGTCAGGTGAAAATTCTCGATCTGGGCCTTGCACGCTCTTTCCAGATTTCACAAGACAATCTCACCATGGACCTCTCCGATGGCAAGGATGTCATGGGGTCGATCGACTACATTGCACCTGAGCAGGCCATTGCCAACAATGTCGTTGATATTCGAGCAGACATCTACAGTCTGGGTGCCACTCTTTACTGCCTGATCACTGGCAAGCCACCAGTCGAAGGCACTACAGCACAAAAACTGTTGCAGCATCAGATGACGATGCCTGCTCCCGTCAATCGTGAACGCCCCGAAGTGCCAGATGGTGTCGCACAGATCGTCGCCAAAATGATGGCCAAGAAGCCGGACCATCGATTCAGGACACCACAAGAAGTCATCCAGGCACTGACGCCCTTCATCAGTTCACAATCTCAGCCGCTCCCAGCACTGAGCAGTACTCAGCTACATCTATCTGCGATGTCGCCTAATACCGGCAATCTGTACAAGCCCAATACCAATTCGCTCCTGCAGACTTCCCCGCTTCAGGGGAATTCACGTGCTCTGTCATCGCAAAGCACCAAGATTGAAGCGAAGAGTTCCACCAAGCGAGTGCCTTCCACCAAGCCCATTACACTGGAAAGCAATGTTTCCTCCAGATCCCTGCTCATCATTGGCGGGCTGGCTGCGATCTTGATCCCTGCCCTTGCCATCTACTTCATCATGAACAGTGGCACGGTGCCCAAGCAGGAACTGCCTGCTTCGTACAAATTTGTTTACCACGGCGAGAATGCGAAGGGAGAGAAGGTCGAATATCGAACTGGCAGCCGATTACCTGACTTGACTCTGAAAGACACCAACAACAACGATGTCAAGATTGCTTCCGTCAACAATGGCAAATTGACCATTCTGTTTTTCTGGGGCTACTGGTGTCCACACTGTGCTCAGGAATTACCCAAACAGATCGCATTCATTCAGCAGTATGCTGGCAGACCTGTGGTGACACTGGGTGTCAACACCGATACCCCTGAAGATTTTGAACAGGGCATCAAACGCATCAGTATTCCCTGGGTTAACCTGCGGAATACCCAACCGAATGGATTGGTAATAACGAAGATACTGGGGATCACCAACTCACCCACGATCATACTCATTGATCATCGAGGCAGCATACGCAACTCCTGGGAAGGTATCCCCCCGGAAAAGGAGTTTCGAGAACTGGTCGATCGATATACCAAAGATGCCGAAACTGCTCAGGCCTCAGCAAGCCCACCCAAGAAGTAATAGTTGTTCTTGATAACATGCCCGGTTTCGATCATTTCTGTATCGAAACCGGGCATGATCGTTGTTGCCATCAACAATCTCTAGCCTGTCTCATACAACATCCAGATATCCCACTGGATGAGTTGTCATGAACGGTTTCTTTGAACAGGTCCTTGAACTGATTCGTCGTACGTCCACGGTACTGCCTCAGGACGTTACCAGCGTCGTTGCCCTCAAACAAGCTCTGGAATCTCAAGGCTCCAAGGCTGATCTGGCGTTACGCCTGGTGCTGCAGAACATCGGCCTGGCAAGGGAACTCTCCGCTCCGATCTGTCAGGATACCGGCACCATCACTTTCTATATTCATACCCCGGTCGGTTTTGATCAACTGACACTGGAAGATACCTGTTGCGAAGCGGTCCAGGAAGCAACGAGGCGAGGCTACCTGCGACAGAACAGTGTCGATTCCATCAGTGGCCGCAACTCCGGCACCAACCTGGGGCCGGGCAGCCCCGTCTTTCATTGGCACCAGCACCGCGAAGATACGGTCGAGATCAAGCTCATCCTGAAAGGTGGTGGGTGCGAGAACATGTCGGCCCAGTATTCGCTACCAACAACGATCCAGGGCAAACGCTTCGACCGCGATCTCGAAGGCGTCCATGGTGTGGTGCTCGATGCTATCTGGCAGGCACAAGGAAAAGGATGTGGCCCAGGGTTTATTGGAGTCTGCATTGGTGGAGATCGAGCCGTTGGTTTCGAAGCTGCCAAGGAACAACTCTTGCGACCAGTGGAAGATGTAAATACTTACGAAGAACTGGCCAGGCTCGAAGCCCGCCTGCTGGACG
>CAYPJB010000296.1:0-5881 GCA_964410845.1 uncultured Bacteroidales bacterium
GTGACAAGTATTGTGGTCACGCATGACATGAAAACGGTTCGCAAAGTCGCTGATCGCGTACTGATGCTCTACCCGGTGAATCGACTTGAACCTGGAGAAGAACAAGTGATCTTCAACCAGGGCCCGAATGATTTACAGATCTGCTCGGATCGACGGGTACAACAGTTCATTCGCGGTGAAGCTTTTTTCGGAAGCGACCGCCTGGACATAGCCACCGAAGATATCCATGGTGCCGAAGATGTCATTTAAGGCATTCTCAGCGCTCAGGACTCAGGACTTTGCAAGCCATGAATGAACAAGCCATGAAGTTTCGCCTGGGAATCTTTGTGCTGGGAGCGGGCGTACTCCTGGCAGTGCTGATCGTTCTCTTTGGCGATCTGCCAGACATCTTCCGTGGGCAGGTGCAGTATACCGTTCGATTCGCCCAGGCTGCGGGCATTGAAGCGGGGTCACCGGTACGCAAGTCAGGCATTCGCATTGGCGAAGTCAGCAGCTATGCACTCGACCCCGAAACCGGGGCAGTCACGGTAGCGATCATCGTGGAGCGCAAGTATCAGCTCCGTAAGGGCGACGTACCGACCTTGGGACGTGGGATACTTGGCGATTCCAACATCAACTTCGTGCCCATTGCCGAGGTGCGTAATGCTGCTGATCGTGAGACGGCTCCACCTGCGTTTGTGTTTGATGGTAAATCAGGAGATTTCCTGACCAAGATTGGTGCCGTCGCCCAGGACTTGGTGCCAGCCTCGCAAGCTGCTGTGGACGAACTTCGTGAACTCTCGAAGAAGATCAACGAGATGATACCCGAGTTCAAGCGAACCATGAGCGAAGCGCAACTGACTATGGCCAAGATTGGAAATGCTGCTGAGAGTGCTGACAATCTCATTCGAGGCAATCAGGAAAAGATCGGCAAAGCTATCGATAATGTCAGCCTGGTGTCCGAACGTGTTGGCAACCTTGTCACGCCGAACATGACTAAACGTATTGAAACCATTCTTCTCAATACGGAAACAGTCAGTGCTGAGATGGCTGCACTCTTGAACGATGAGAATCGTCGAACCGCCAGTGAGGCGTTGAAGTCAGCTCGTTCAGCTATGGATCGCTTTGCTTTGGTAATGAACGACGAGAATGTCAAGAACATCAACTCGACGCTCAAGAGCTTGCAGGATATTGGCAGCAATGTGGCGAACACCCTTCGCACCATTGATGCAGGTGTCAGCGATGCTCAGAAACTGGTGAAGAACCTGGATGCTGGCGTCACCGATACCCGCAAGTTAGTGAATAACTTCAACAGTCGGGTAGATACGGTGGGACCTCAGGTGGATGTGACACTGAAGGATGCCAGCGCTGCGATGAAGCGGTTCAACACCTCGGCTGAGAAACTCGATGCGGTACTCGTGAACTTGCAATCGTTCTCGAAGGAACTGGGAGAACGAGGCCCGGCGATGCTGAAGAATCTGGAAGATGCATCGACGCGAGTCAGTCAGGTAGTCATTGACGTCGGCACGTTCTCCCGTTCATTGGCACAAGGCGATGGAACCATTCGCAAGCTGGTGATGGACCCGGGGTTGTACAATGCCCTCAACGAGGCTGCAGCGTCAGCAAGTAAGAGTGTGATACGGTTTGATCGCATTCTCTACGACTTCGCAATCTTCTCAGACAAGTTGGCAAGGCATCCCGAACTGCTTGGCGTGAGCGGGGCAGTCGCGCCGAGCTCAGGTATTAAGCGTTGATCTTCTTCGCAGAGTTTGCTCTGATGGATGATGCGTTCTCTCGAGGGAGAGTATCGTGGATCGTCAGAACAGACTCTACCACAAGATCGAAGAACTCAGGCAACTCCTGATTCAGGAGTTGGGTGAGGCAGGCAAAGAAGTAGGCGATCACGGGCAGCTCAGCATCGATCTGACTGACGATGAACGCCTCCGTTTCTGGCAGGCGATGGAACGTGCAGGCCATAAGTGCGATAAGCTCTACAAGAAGCGAACCTGGAAACAGTTCTGGCTGATGATAACCGGTTCGCCTGCGTATGTGCCTGCACAGGCAGTGCATGTGCGACCTAGATCAGCCACGCTGGAACGGATCGCCAGGCAGAACCTCGATTTCAACCTGGCCGACTATCGCAAGGGCCTGTGGCCACCGGAGGTGATTGAGGCGAAGGTGAAGGAGATAATATCTGAATCCAGTGGCGTTCCGGTAAAGGACATCAAGCGTGAGATGACTTTCAGCGAACTGGGATATTGAATGGTAAGAGTCATATGTGCCACATTAGGTCTTGAAAGTGAAATTTACCGTTGCAACACCTCCAGAATCGCCTTCGCATCGTTGGCGACGGGGATGGGTTGGACTGCATACTTGCCTGGTGTACTACCCATGTGGTAGTTCACCGTCACATCCGGGTCTTTCAATGGATGAGCGGTTAGCAGACAGACGACTCTTTCCTTCGGCTGAATAGTCCCCTCTTCGATGAGCAGCTTGGCCCCAGCGACACTGGCGGCACTCGCGGGTTCGCAGCCGAAGCCGGTCTGGGCGATCTGGGCCTTGGCATCGAGGATGGCGGTATCGCACACGGAGCGAACGATGCCGTTCATGTAGTCGAGCGACCGAAGAGCCTTCGGCAAATTGGCCGGGCGATGGATGGCGATGGCCGACGCTACCGTAGTGGGCTTGGCATGGGTGCGATCCAACTCGGCGTAGTAGTTATCGATGATGGATTGATCCCAGTCGCCACCGTTCCATCGCAAGTGGTGCTGATTCACCAGGTCAGCGAAGGTACGAGCACCCTCTGCAACGATGACAGCCAATCGTGGAACTTTGTTGATAAGGCCCAGCTCCTTCAGTTCAATGAAGGCTTTGCCGAAGGCGGCGGTGTTGCCGAGGTTGCCTCCGGGGGTGATGATCCAGTCGGGGATGTCGCCATCCAGCGATTCGAGGATGCGGTACATCACCGTCTTCTGGCCTTCCAGTCGGAAGGGGTTGATGCTGTTGACGATGTAGAGTTTCGCTGCTGCTGCCACCTCGCGAACCCGGGCGAGGGCATCATCGAAGTTGCCTGCAATCTGCAGGGTGAGGGCAGCATGATCGAGTGCCTGGGCGAGTTTGCTTTGCGTCAGCTTGCCTGACCCGACGAAAACGACAGCCCGCAGCAGCCCAGTGCTGGCAGCAAAGAGAGCAAGCGAAGCACTGGTGTTGCCGGTGGAAGCACAGGCTGCCTGAGTAGCTCCCGTGAAGCGGGCATGGGTGAACGCAGCCGTCATGCCATTGTCTTTGAAGCTGCCCGACGGGTTCATCCCTTCGTGTTGCAGAAAGAGTTGTTCGCCAGTGAGGCCGATGAGCTTGGCCAGCCGAGGGGCTTCCAGGAAAGGCGTGTTCCCTTCACCGATGGTGACGAGTTGGTTCTCGGTTGCAAAAGGGAGCAGTTCCCGAAACCGCCAGACACCACTGCGATCAGCAGCACTGGTGAGGTTGGCACGACGCTGCCGCCAGGTGTTCCAACCGGGAGGAGTAGACTGGGATTTCCAGTGATAGACGACATCGACAATGCCACCACACCGGGGGCACATGAATTCGTTTTGTGTCAGCGGAGCGGTTCCACCACACGAGGTGCGAACACAGCGAAGAGATATGGCATCCATTTGGTTATCTTACAGGAGATGTGCGGGCGAATTCAATGTTCGCTGGACAGCACCCCTGCGAAATCCGCCACACCTTTTGCCCGAAGGGTATACGCAATACAGCCCAGGGTTGCCGTGTACGCACGGCTACCCTGGGTAGTAGGGAAGCCACAGTAAGTTGGTCGCCTGAAGGGCGACGGGAATAAATCCCACACATATCGTTCATCGAATTCCATTTCGTATTCATGCAACCAACGACGAAACTCATCCTGGAATGATTCGTGTTGGTGATGTTCTCGTTGGTTCTGAATGTATCGCTTCACCACTTCCAGTTTCGAGGCACTTACCGAGAAGGCTCCGTAGCCGTTCTGCCAATGGAAGTCCACGAATCGCTGATTCTTGGTCTTGATCCATAGCGATGATCCTCGTTTCAATTCACCTAGCAGGGTGGCCAACGTTACAGAGCGTGGAAGTGTACACAGCACATGAGCATGATCCGGTTCCGTGTAGATGATAATGGTGTTGCTGCCGAGATCGCGAAGGATACCAGCCATGTAGCTGTGCAGATCAGACCGTATGTCATCGTTGAGGAATGCAATCCGGTTCTTGGTGGAGAAGACAAGGTGAAGGTAGACTTGAGCCAATGACTGCGACATGGGTGTCTCCAATGGAGCCTGGATTATTACGATACAGGCACTGAATGACAATACGTTCCTGTCGCCCTTCAGGCGACCACCTCGCTAGGGCTTTCCCTACCCAGGGTAGCTGTGCGTACACGGCAACCCTGGGCTGTTCTCCATATGCCCTTTGGGCAAGGTCATGCCCTTTGGGAACAACCGCCATGCACTGGTCATGAACTCAAATCATCATCACTCGCTCAATCCCAAAATCTGTCGCAAGATCGGTAGCACCAACTTTGCTCGCTCTACATTTACTGACGGTACATCGGTACTCGTCGGTGTCGTTTTCGCAACATTCTTACCTAACTGCTTCACCTTCTCGCCCATCGCTTGTCGTTCGGGGTCGGTGAAGTCAGCGAAGGCTCTTCGCATCAAGGGCAGCAGCATCGTGAAAATGTCGTCAGGCAATTCGACTAACCAGCGATCCAGGGTCTGCCAGAGTTCATCCTGATGCAGCAAGACCATGCCCGAACCCTTCAGTAGTCCGGTGGCCCAGGCTGCTACTTCCATGGGATCGCGGGCGGGGGACAGGGCGAGGCGGGCCTGGCGGTGGAACTCTTCATCGCCCAGCTTACCCTTCTCCAGCAGGATGCGGCAACACCAGCCTCGGATCAAGCCATGAACCGTCTGGTTCATCAGGCGTTGCAGTTTCTCCAGCCAGGTCTCGAGCAGGTCGCCTCGTTGCAGCAGTTCGAGCGATTGCTGCACCATGCCGATAGAAGTGACCATCTGCTGGGCTGCATCGTCATCAAGTGATGAGCAAGCTGGCGAAATGCCTACGAAGATGCGAGCAGCAATACCTTCGATGATGGGCAGTACTTGAGCTGCTTCAGTCTGACGGACATCACTGTAACGCACCGTCTTGGTAAGGGCAGGGAGGGCCAGCATCAACTGCTGAATGTCAGCAGAGACTGCAGCCTGCGATTGCACACATTGCAGGAGCGTTGGAATCGCGGGCTTGAGTTCAGCGAGCAGAGCCTGGTTCAGCATCTCGGCCAGCATCGCCACTGCCGATGCTTTCTGGGCCATGTCGATAACTTTGTTACATACAGCCAGTTCGACGGTCGCCCCCCAGAGGTTGGCTTCGATCACTTCGACAGCCAGTTCAGGCTTCCACGCCAGTTGCCAGTATTCGTGGAAGGTGCCGCTGCCCATGTTCTGGTCTTGCTTCGTAGCCCATTCGATGCCGAGGATGGTGAGCCGATGGAAGAGCACGCTGCGGGCAAGATCATTCTCTTTGCGGAGATCGAGGTCGAGGGTTTTGGTCTCGGTCGTTCGCTTGAGTCTCAGCGATTTCTGCAACTGCTCCAGATCACGGGCGATGGGTACGGAAGCAACCTCTTCAGGCACCTCGCCGATGATGTCGCCCACTTCCAGCTTGTTGTGGATGAGCCGGAGTGGTGATGTGCTGCCATGACAGAGAACGGTGAGGATGGCTTCGTTGATCTCGGACAGTCCCGGTGACCGAAGGTCTCGCATGGCAGCGAGTGTATCAGCCAGGCGAAGCGATTCGATCACGCTGGCTGAGGAAGCATCGAGATCGCTTTCACGCAGGAGCCGAGCAGCCTGGGTGATGAAGTGCAGCGGGGC
>CAYPJB010000297.1:0-5872 GCA_964410845.1 uncultured Bacteroidales bacterium
GTCTAATTCTCTCCTCACTTTTCCATCAAAAGCAAGGCCAGCCCATGAATTCGAGATGAGTAGTTAACTGATTCCACAACTTGCTCTTGTTGTCTGTCGAAGAATGCAGTAGCACTACAGAATATCAGAGCTTCTCGCTCGGCGTTCGCCCGAGCTATGGCGAAAGGACGATTCATGTCATCGCGTCGGCTGATCTCAGCGCTACTTGGTCTGGCATTACTCTGCGGCTTAGCTCTTCCAGCTTGGGCCGATTCCAAATCCTATGCCGTCATCATCGGCATCGGCAACTATCAGGATACTCAGCTGCAATCTCGCCAGTACCTTGATAGTGATGCTGCCAGTTTCTACGGCATGCTCACCACTGGTGCGAACGGCAAACTCTATTCTGCTGAGAACACCAGGCTACTGTTGAGCAAAGCCCCAGCGGGGAACCTGCCGTACGAACGGGCCACACGAGAGAATGTTCTCAAGGCTTTGAAATGGGCAATCAGCGAGGCTAAGGAAGATGATCGTATCGTCATCTACTGGGCCGGCTCAGGAGCTCCGCTCGATAAGGCAACATGCTATTTTGCTGTAGATTCCACACTGGAAGACCGCAACAAGAACGCCATCTCTGCTGTAGAGATCGAGGCTGAACTGGAAAAATTGAAGACCGGCAAAGTGGCTGTTTTCCTCGACGTTAATTTCCGTGGCTTCGTCTCTAACCCCAAAGTTGGTTCGGAAGACGGTCTCGATAATCGTTTCCTCGAATTCACTGGCACTAAGAAGAAGACTGGTCGCCCAGACGATGAAGACGATGAACTGGAAGCAACGATGAAGGGGCGCGTTGTGCTCTCCTGCACGAGTGGCTTGTTCGCTGCTCCCGTCGTGAACGGTCGGGATATGTTCAATGTCATCCTCTCCGAAGCTTTCATGGGCAAGGCTGACAAGGAAGGCGATGTCGCTGATGGACAAATCACTATCGACGAAGTCAGCAAATACTTCCAGGAAGAATACCTGAAGCGAGCCAACGTTCAGGACAGCATTGGACTCTTCCCAGCCATCTTTGGCAAATCGCTGCACTTCACAGTCGCATTCAATGCCCCGGGCCTTGAAAAAGCGATCGAACGCAGCAAATCGTTCACACAAAAAGCCAAGAACGACAATCTCAGCGAAGCAATGATCAAGGAAGGACTGGTATTTCTTGAACAGGTGCCTCGCCAGGATTCAGAACGCACACTCCGCAAGAAGTACCTCGACTATATCGATGGCAAGTTGAGCGCCAAAGACCTCGAAGCAGCGCATTCAACCATGCAGGCTGATCTCAAAATCAGCAGGGAATCAGCTGAGAAGTTCGCTGACAATATCCTTCGCGTGATGCGGTTCACCCGAGAGTACTATGTCAAAAACGTCAAGCTCGACGAGATGGCTGTCCATGCCGTGAAGGGCCTGTATCGCTGGGCTGATGAAAAGCTCCCAGCAGACATGAAGGCTCGTCTCGACAAGTTCAAATCAGAAGAAGAAACGGACATTCGTAATCTACTGATCGATGCCAGAATCGCACTTGGCAACCGCGATGCCATCAAGAACGAGAAAGGTCTTGATCGAACACTCAAATACATGCTGACGAATCTTGATCGCCACACCGTCTGGTTCAATGCTGATGAACTTGGTGAGTTGGAACGAGGCATGAAAGACTTTATCGGTGTTGGCATTCAGATTCGCAAGGACTTTGCCCGTGATGTTGTCAAAGTGGCTACTCCCATCCTGAACAGCCCTGCGTACCGTGCCCAGATCAAGTCAGGTGATCTCATTCTCAAGATCATCAATGATTTCGATCCCGAAGGCAATCCACTTCCCAAGACGGAAATCACCGAAACCAAGGGCCTGACAACTCAGGATGTCGTCAAAAAAATTCTTGGCAAACCTGAAACCAAGGTCACTCTGGTCATCGAGCGAGAAGAAGCTGATGGCCCCAAGGTAATGAATGTCGAACTGGTTCGCAGCAAGATTCAGGGGGAAACCGTCTTCGGTGTTACTCGATTGGCTGATGACACCTGGGACTATTACCTCGATAAGGAACGCAAGATCGTTTATGTCCGCTTAAGCCAGTTCGCTGGCAAGACAGCACGCGACCTCCGTGATGTGCTTCGCACCTATCAGAAGAAGGGAATGAACGGCTTGGTGCTGGATCTTCGCTTCAATCCTGGTGGGTTGCTCGAGGCAGCCAAGGAAATCTGCGATATGTTCGTGGACGATGGTGTAATTGTCTCCGTCAAACCGCGTAACAAGAACATGTCTCAGGAAGTGAAGACTTCAACACGAGGCTTCAAGATTCTCGACATTCCCCTGGTTGTGCTGGTGAACGGCGGTTCCGCTAGTGCCAGTGAAATTGTTTCAGCCTGTATTCAGGATCATGAACGAGGTGTCGTGATGGGCGAACGCAGTTTCGGTAAAGGCAGTGTTCAGCAGATTCGGCAGATGGATCTCAATGGCCATCCTGGCGCCATCAAGATTACCATGGCTGCCTTTTATGGTCCTTCCGGCAAGAACTTGAATCGCTTCCCTAACTCCAAGGAAGAGGACGATTGGGGCGTCAAACCAGCTCCGCAGTACACAGTTAAACTGAGTCCCACTGAGCGAGCAGAACTGGAAGATACCCTTACGAAGAGCGAACTTATCCCCCGTCGTGATGCACCGAAGATGGAGACCAAGAAAACCTTCATCGACCGCCAACTCGATTCAGCCGTCGAATTGCTGAAAAAGCAGACGATGGGCACGGGAAAGAGATAATCAGTATTCGTTGACAGTTAAAAATAAAACAAGACAACCCCGGTCAATGATCGGGGTTGATTTATTATGCAGGGTATTTTCAGGGCTGCTTGCCGTAGATCAGTGACATTAACTCCATCCTGGTGGAATGGTTCGCTTTGAAACCGCCACGCATGGCGCTCGTGACAGTTCGGCTTCCGGGCTTTCTGACACCTCGCATGCACATGCAGAAATGTTCAGCTTCAATGACGACGGCCACCCCTTTCGGTTGCAACTCCTGCTCAATGAGATCAGCCACGGTTTCGGTGATGCGTTCCTGTACCTGGGGACGACGTGAAACCACTTCGATCACACGGGCGAGTTTCGAAAGCCCTACGATTTTGCCGTTAGGCAGATATGCCACGTGGGCCACGCCGATAAACGGGAGCAGGTGGTGCTCACACATACTTTGAAAAGTGATGTCTTTAACAATCACCATCTCATCGTACTTTTGCGTAAATGTTTTACGAAGGTGGTATGCAGGATTTTCCTTCAGTCCTGAGAATACTTCTTCGTACATGCGGGCGACACGGCCAGGCGTTTCTTGTAATCCTTCGCGATCGGGATCTTCACCGACGGCAATCAGGATCTCTCGCACAGCCCGTTCAATACGCGCGTGATCAATATGCTTGGAAACAGACATACCACATCTCCCTTCACGTTCCACTATTAGTTTAGCCAAGCTACTCTAGTTGATGTCCAGAAAAGCAGTACCAATGAATAGAACGAGGATTCAGTCTCTAAGGCTGACCGTTATAACGATAACAATTGATTTGTACGCTGAGCGAGTGCCACTGGATTCTGCTATGAAAGTGATCGTATTAAACATGCACGGTGCCCGTCTGGATGCCTTTGGCACCTATGGTGGGTCACTAGCGACAACACCTCATTTTGATCAGTTCGCAGCACGCAGTATGGTGTTCGATCAACATTATGCTCATCGACTGCCAAGTCTGACTGGTGACGACATTCCAGATCCTTGTGAAGAAGCACTCGACATTCTCACCGCACGTTTGACCACAGGTGGCAACACCTCTGCATACTTTGCTGATCACCGAGTGATGGATGCCCTGGGTTATACAGCCAACTGGAAACATGTAGGCATCGTTTCCGAACAAGACCTGACAGCTCTTTCCCAACCAACACTGTGCGATGCTGTTCTACAACAGAGTATTGATTGGCTGCAGGATTTCGGCGTAGCTTATGAACATTGGCTGCTCAACATCGAATTGGGCGCTTTACTGGCGCCATGGAGAGAAGAGGAGTATGTGCCTGCTCCCTCTTCCAGCCCTGAAGAAGACACTTCCACTGAGCCTGTGTTCGAGATGGAAGATAGCGGTGAATCCCCTGCCCCCCAGCGTTCCGGCTGGCGGCTTGCGTATGGTGGTGTGGTACGGTATCTCGATGATCTGCTTGGCCAGTTCATGAAATTGCTGGATGAACTCGAACTGACGGACGAGTGCATGATCGTCATCCAAAGTCCCCTGGGCCAATCGCTGGGCGAATACGGACCTGTCGTTGAGCGATCAACAGGTATTTTTGAAGAACGCTGCCATCTGCCATTGTTGATCAAGTTCCCAAAGGGAGCTGGCGCAGGCCGGCGAGTACATCATTTCACTCACCCCGACGATGTGTTGGCGACGATCTACCAGATGCTCCTGGGCGAAGCCTGCGAACAGCTTCAGGCCGATCACTTGTATCGTTACACCCAGGGGCAAGCAGGACGCTTTCGAGAGTATGCGGTAACGCTCATTCCTGATCAGGACGACTTGCTCGAAGCCAGTTTGCGGGCTAAACACTGGAGTCTGACTGTTCCGTTTACAGATCTCACTGGCCGACCGATACAACTCTACCGCAAACCGGAAGATCGCTGGGATATGAATAACGTCGCCAAGGAGCATGTGGATGTGGCAGAGCACCTGGAATTAACGTTGCATCGGTATCTGCTGTGGCGGGCACAAGGATCAATAGGCGAAGAGCCCGGCCTGAGAAACGAAGTCGTTCAAGTGCTAGCACAATAACGGGGATGCGAAATGCCGGGCAGGCGCTTGTTATTTGTGCTCTATGAACTGAGCTTTGGCGGCGTCGAAAGACAGGCGCAACTGCTGGCAGAAGCAGGTCATGCTCTCGGTCATTCCATCACGTTGCTGGTACTGGGCAACGATGGCCCCGCTTATGAACGATTCACCAAATGCTGCAAACGCATCATTATCCTGAAAAGCAATATCAGCAGTGATAAGTCTCTCATTCGAGATATTCGAAGAGCCTTGAACCGAAGCGACATGGATGCAGCTTTTCTATTCAGCACCGCCAAACTGCCAGTGATTTCAAATGCCCTGACACCTATCACTCCGGTACAACTGATGCATGTAGGCAATCCCGTGCATTGGAGCTGGAATGAATATCTGAAACAGCAGCTTCGTAGTTGCCTATTCCCCCCGTCACCCGGGCTGATTCTGGTAGCCAACTCGAACTACACTTTACAAAGTCTGCAACGACATGCCTTTTATCGGCAATTCCGTCAGGGGCTATCACTCAACAGTGTCCACATACCAACTGAGACTGCTCCCATTCGTGAGCACTGTGAGCCAGTTCGTCTTGGCATGGTTGCCCGTCTGGATCGCATTAAAGACCAGGCAACGCTGATTCGAGCAATGGCCCTGCTGCATCAACAAGGTGTGAAAGTTGAATGCGAACTTGTTGGTGGAGGTGAACTGGATTCGAAACTCCAAGCGCTAGCCAAGGAATTGGGAGTGTTAGATAACGTGGTCCGATTCGCTGGCTGGGTGGCAGATGTGGCCAGTCGTCTGCGCAGTTATGATGTATTTGTCTTCTCCACCACCGCCCGTGAAGGATTCGGCAACGCCGCTGCCGAAGCGATGGCCATGGGCTTGCCCTGTATCTTCACAGATATCGGGCCCTGCCGGGAAGTCGGTGGCGATGCTGTAGAATACGCGCCGCCTGAAGATGCCAAATCGCTGGCCGAAACTATTCTCAGCCTCCAATCTGTTGAGAAGCGAAGTTCACTGGCTGAACGAGCCCGAGCACGTTCATTGGATCTGTTCCGTCCGGAACGGAATTT
>CAYPJB010000298.1:0-5842 GCA_964410845.1 uncultured Bacteroidales bacterium
CAAAACGATGGGTAGCTTAGCCCCCGGTCAGTGACCGGGGGTGGTGCGCGCGGTGGTGTGGGTGTTGTCGCGTTCGGTTGATGCGAGTGACGTACAGCACTTGGCACGAACCACCCCCGGCGACTCGCCGGGGGGCTAACAGACGTTTATGGTTAATGGCTGTCGCTGCGGTACTTAGAGAACCAACATGGTCACCAGGCCCACAATACTGAGAATCATCAAAGACACCATCAGAGCGAGACTCAGCGACCATTGTCGTAAAGCTGGAGTTTCTCCTCGTTGCAGGGACGCTCGATCTGCCCGGTGAAACAGGCCCGCGAACAACATTGAGATTACCCCCAGCACCAGCAGGGTAATGCCAAAGACAATGGCAGCGACATGGAGACGAACGGTATATTCGCCGGGGTGTGCTACCCGAAGAGACCGAAAGAACGCGACCATGCCAAAGCCAAAACCGACGAGTGACAAGGTTGTTCGCACCCAGGCCAGCATGGTCCGGTCAAGCGCCATCTCGGTTCTCAACCTCGCCAGACCAGGCCGTTCGTCAACCTTCTCAGTCTGCTGGTGAGGCGTTTTCGCCGTGTTCACCTTGTCGTCCTGACCCATTCAACTGTCCTTCTGTAATTGCCACAACGGCGCTAGTGCATCAATCTTGTATCTGCAACTGAGCAGACATGCTGCCGTGATGTATCAAATGAATATTCGCAGCCTGAGACAGTGAGTCAAGAAAAATCACATTTAACTGACAGCTCAACGATGTCCACGGAAAAAGTCTGAGAGGATGTTAAGTGCTGAGCCATTTGCCGGCGTAGAAGCTGATGGCACTGACGACGGTGCTGAGGAAGGTTCCCCAGATCAGGTCGACAATGGTGACGATGGCGGGCCAGTCTTTCACGGTGGCGTGGTTGGTGAGATCATACGTAGCGTAGGTGATCAGTCCAAAGAGTGCGGCTTTCCACAGTGTGTTCTGCAGCGAGTTCTCTTTCAACCCCGGCTCCACCACGAACACCAGGATGCCTGCAATGAACAGGAAGTAGAAGAGGAACGCTGCCGCCCAGTTAATCTGGGGAGCCATCAGGTAGCCAATGTGCTTCTGATAGAAGCCACGGGCGAGGAAGCCGAGCCAGACCATATCAATGGCGAGGAAGGCAGCAAATGTGATGGCGTAGAGCTTGAGGTAGTAAAGCATAATGAGTTTCTTCGCAGCAGCAACGATCAAGGATGCAGCAACGATCTGTAGCCACCGTCGAGTCGCCGGTGGGGGATCATGCGATGGGTAGAACGTTCATCTTTTGTTTCCGCATAGTGATGATCGGCTGAACTCCTTAATTCTATGCGTCAGCCTGTCACTGACCGGGGTCTAACAAGTGGGCGCGTTACGCCCAGTCGAAGAGGGATGACCAGTCGACATCGCCCAGCAGGCTGACGGAATCGCTGGCGACATCTGCAACACTGGTTGCCCCGGAGGCGATGACATCGACCACGCCGGAGACATCGAAATCAGCGTTGCCTCCAAAAAACGTCTCGCCGACAAGGCTATGCATGGCGGAGTAATCGCAGACTTCGCCTGCTGTGGTATGGATGCGTTCGAAGTCGGGAACACTGGCGTAGAGGACGTAGGCCCAGCAGAGATAATCGATGCTCAGCATTTCATCTAAAGCTGTCTGACGAATCTGCTCCGGCGAGTAGTGATCCTGCTTGCCGTATTTCTTCTGGAGCGAAGGCCCGAGCTGGGTAATGTAACTCCTGACGGCCTGCTTCTTCTCCTCCGTCATGGTGGTTTCGCAGGTCGCCGCGGTGGAGACTCCGATGGGGGTGTCGGCGAAGCCATAGATCTCGGGTTCGTTGCTGGCAGGCATGGGAAACCTTCCGAGAGAGATGTTCAGTTATTCGCCAGGAACTCGTTATTATTCGACATCATGGTACCACAGCTTTCACCCTGCTGGTTTACTCAACGCTCGGATTTTCCTGTATTCTGTTCATTCTCGTCTGACTGTTGAGCATCCCATCTTACCGTCCTCGCAAACTCGATTCGTTACCCCTTTTCATCTTCATGAAGTCTACACTTCGTCATTGCATTTCGGGGTGGTCAGTGCGACAATGCGATTGAATCGTGAAACCACTTGCGGGCATGCTGCTCGCTGTGTTCAGGAGACTGCATCATGGACTTTCAGTTGGATCGAGTTCAGGTCTGGTCGTGCGAAATTCCGGATCAGCCGGGTGGAGCGGCAGGGATTCTGGAACCGCTTTCGCACGCTGGGGCGCACCTTGAATTCATCCTCTCCCGCCGACTGCCGAACAAGATGGGAAAAGGCGAACTGTTTGTAGCCCCAATCACCGGACCGGCTCAGACCAAAGCAGCTCAGGCTGTGCAACTGCACAAAGCCAGTGACATGATCCTGCTGAAGATCTACGGTTCCGACAAACCCGGTCTGGCCCACATGCTGGCATCGTGCCTGGCCACCGCCGGGATCAACCTGCGCAGCCTGAGCATGACCGCGTTCAGTGGCAAATTCGTCGCGTACGTGGCTTGCGATTCCGCGGACGACACCGCGAAGGCAGTCAACGCGCTGGCGGGATTGAAGTTGTAGTTGGACCATGTTGCGACGCAGCCCCGAAGGGGCGACTCGGTAGTAGCCAGGGGCGTAAGCCCCTGGTTTGCGTTATAGGGTGGGGTAAGCCCCGGAGGGGCGATGGATAACGCGACGGTCCCAGTATTCCGCTCCGCCCAGAATGATGACTTCACCTGGGTCATCGAACGCCACCGCGCACTCTACGCCAGCGAATACGGCTGGGATGAACGCTTCGCCTCTATCGTGGCTGAGGTGGTAGCAGAGTTTGTTGCGCAGCATGATCCTTCACGGGAACAAGCCTGGATAGCGGAACTCGATGGGGTTCGGGTGGGTTCAGTACTCCTGGTCAGGCAGAGTGATGAGGTAGCCAAGCTGCGGTTGCTTCTCGTGGAACCTGCAGCACGGGGCTATGGCGTGGGGCGGTTGCTGGTTCAGCAGTGCATCGACTTCGCCAAAAGCGCAAAGTATTCCCGCATTACCTTATGGACCAACGACGTTCTCCATGCCGCCAGGCATCTCTACGAACGGTTCGGGTTTCAACTGGTGAGTTCGGAGCCGCATCACTTGTTTGGTGAGGGGCTGCAAAGTGAGACGTGGGAGTTACCACTTGCTGATCCCAAAGTACAGCACTAACACACCCATCCCCAGAATGACGAACGAGTAGAGGCGAGCTACCGGGCCAGAGAATTCGATGCCCCACCGGAGTTGAAGTTCACCGGTGTACATGCCGTAACAGCCCCAAGCAATGGCGAATATACCGAGGAGGATCATGTAGAGCGGCGAGTGTTTCATGGTTTTCTGCTAGAAGATGGTCATTCGCTATTCGTATAACACGAGTAACTATTACTCTCCGAGGCCAGTATGCTACTCACTCTCCTCTTCGCACTTATGCTGCCTGACGCCCCCGCCCCATCGACTTACCGCCTGTTGAACACCCGCACGGGGAAGGAACTGACGCTGGCTCAACTCGCAGATGAAGTGGCGACGCGTGACATCGTCTACTTTGGTGAACTGCATGACAACGTGGTAGGCCACCAGGTGTATGCGGAGTTGGGGAAGTTGCTGGCGGAGCGGCGGGCTGATCTGGTCATCTCGATGGAGATGTTCGAACGGGATGTGCAGGGGGTGGTGAACGACTATCTGCGTGGCAAGATTGATGAGGCTGCCTTCCTGAAACACAGTCGGCCCTGGAAGGACTATGCCCGCGACTATAAGCCATTGGTGGAACTGGCCCGCAGCAAGAAGCTCGATGTCGTCGCAGGCAACCTGCCCCGCCCGGTGGCAGCCAAGGTGGCGAGCAAGGATGGGAGCACTTCACCGTACCTGCCTCGCAAGATGTCAGCTCCGAATGATCGCTATCGTGAACTGTTCGAAGATACCATGAAAGGTCACCCGGGGGCGGAGGGAATGGTCGAACGGATGTACCAGGCCCAGTGCGCCAAGGATGATGCGATGGCGGAAGGCATTGCCGACTACCTGCTCTCCAACCCGCACCGTCAGCCTCTGGTCATCCACTGTTGTGGCAACTTCCATAGCGACTACGGCCTGGGAACCGCCGCTCGAGTAATGCAACGAGTGCCCCTCGCCCAGCACGCCGTTATTTCGATGGTGGCTGCGACAGATGTAGCAAAGGCAGAGGTGACCAAGGAACTCAAGAAGGCACATTACCTACTGATCGTCCCCAAGCCCCCAGAGCCAGTGAAGAAGGCAGAGGAGAAGAAGGTGGAAGTGAAAAAGGTGCCGGAGAAGAAGTAGCGATCTGACATTTGGCTCGGATGCCGTTGCTTGCACGCCCATGCACCATCGATTGGTGCCATGGGATGTTTACTCGAAAGATCAGGTACAAACCAGGATAGGCGCGACGCCTGTCCGCCGGTACGTGTGCAGTCGCCGCAAGGCCCTACCGGCGGACTGACGTCGCGCCGCTCCTTGAATGCTCTCACCGATTCCACTGCTTCCTGGGCAAAATCCTACTCCTCTGACATTTCCCTTGAATTGGTAGCATCTCTGGCATCCAATGGTGTTGGTGATTCGTACATCGATTGCCTTTATTGAAAGGGACTTGCCATGAATCGAAACCTGACTGTCGTTATTGTTGCTCTGCTGGTGACCTGGGTTGTTTCTGCCCGTGACGAGCGGCCCACTCAGCAAACCCTTGCCCACCAGGATGCGAAAACACCCAACATGTTTCCACTGGCCAAGGGGACGCAGTGGCATACTGACGTGAATGTCAATGGAATGACTCTGAGCGTGGTCCAGGAAGTCACGGAGTCTTCCAAACAGGGAAATACCACCAAGGGAACGATCACGACGAAAGTCAACGGACAGGATATCAACGAAGAACTCTCCATCGATGAAAAAGGCATCTATCGCCATTCGCTCAGCAACTTCAAGCTGGACAAGCCTCTGCTCGCGTTTAAATATCCCATTCAACCACAGAAATGGACCGAGACGATCGATATTCAGGGCATGAGTGTTGATGTGAAAATGGAGATGAAGGCAGCCGAAGATGTCACCGTGGCTGCAGGCAGCTATAAGAAAGTGATTCCTGTTGAAATCAATATGTCGATCCAGGGCCAGGAGATCAACGCGACGAATTATTTCGCCGAAGGTGTTGGCATTATCAAGCAGGAGATGAGCCTGGGAGGAACCAAGATCACCTCCGAGCTGAAGAAGTATGTTGCTGGTGACAAGTAAGCAGTCATCACGTTCAATCGTGATGACTGCAATGGTGAGAGAACATTACCTGTATTCCTTCCATATGCAAGAGTGTAAAACATGGTGGCTTGTTGTCTTTCTCCCCTCTCCCCTGGCGGGAGAGGGGCCGGGGGTGAGGAGGATGCAGCGGCTGGATATTGTCTTGGACGATATACCTGCTTTGACGTATCGTCTTGCGATGCTACCTAGCGATTGCAGCCCCCTGACCCGCCAGGGAGAAGGGAACCAGACAGCACAGGAGAACTAGGCCAACAAGGTAATGTTTATGTCTCGCAAAGTAAACGATTCACTTCGCAGCAATGCACGGAAGTTACGTCGTGAGATGACTGATGTAGAAAAGTTTGTCTGGTATCAGTTGCGGGGAAGGCGATTTCAGGGATTTAAATTTCGTCGACAGTTTCCAGTGGGGCGTTACATCGTTGATTTTATTTGCCTGGAACAACGACTAATTCTTGAACTTGATGGCGGACAGCATTCAACTCAGCAAGAGTACGATGAGAATCGAACTCAATACCTGGAAAGTGAAGCGTTCCTGGTGTTGCGGTTCTGGA
>CAYPJB010000299.1:0-3492 GCA_964410845.1 uncultured Bacteroidales bacterium
TTCAGCTACAACATCACTAAAGACCCAGTTCACATCCACGATTTGAATGCGACCATTCTGCATTGCCTGGGGATCGATCACAAACGCTTCACTTACAAATTTCAAGGCTTGGATATGCGTTTGACGGGAGTGGAGGAGCATGCGGCGGTGAAGGGGTTGCTCTTGTAAATGTCAAGTCTGCAATTGACATGGATGTCAATCGAGTATAATTGAGATGAACATGGTTGAAGTCGAAATGTCCATGGAGGCACAACGCCAATTGGATGAATTGCATGGCACTATTCATGCAAGAGTCCTCAAGTTGATTGAAAGACTTGCCGACTGGCCAGAAGTCAGTGGCGTTAAGCCACTGCGAGGGAAACTCGCTGGGCACTATCGCTTGCGTACCGGTGACTATCGACTTCAATTTCATCTTGAAAACAATCGTATCATCATTGAAAAGATCGGGCATCGAGACGGTTTCTATCAGGAGTAATCATGTCGGTCACGTCGCTTACGATTGATGGGAAAGCATTCGTCATTCTTAAACGTTCTGACTACGAGAAGCTGAAACAGGCAAAGTCAGTTGATCGTTTGCCTGCTCTTCCGAAGGCTGACAAGCAGGGACGAGTACCAGCTGTTGACTATGCCCGGGCATCACTTGCCCGAAAGATAATTACTGCCAGGAACGATGTGGGGTTGTCGCAGAAGGAGCTTGCAGAACGTGCTGGTATACGAGTTGAAACTCTCTGTCGCATTGAAACAGGCAAACATTCCCCAAGTATTTCTACTATCGATAAAATCTTCGCAGTTCTGGATTGCACAGATGAGTAAATGACAACCTCATGAAAGTTGCGCAAGAGGCAAGTCTGGCCCCGTCTCCCGGATGCATCCAAGAAGGATGCACAACTCAAGGAGATAGCCATGAACCGTCTTGCCAGATATCTGTTTGTGGTCAGCATAGGCATCGTACCCGCACTGTCATTGTCTGCTCATGAACCACCGTATGGTTCCTACTCAGGGCACGGCATTCCTACCCATCGTCATCAGGTGCGGGAAGGTTTGCGAGTCACTTCGGTTGCCTACCGCTCGCCAGCAATGCTGGCAGGCCTGGATCGTGGCGACATTATTCTTGAAGTGGATGGTCAGGATGTCTACACACCTGAACAATTGCACCGACTGTTGCACCAGACTGGTTCCAGAGGTGTGTTGAAAGTGTGGGATGATGAAACACGCCGGGTCCGATTCGTTCGGGTGTATCCCCAGCATGGACACATCGGTGTCAATGTGGTGCGAGCTGTGCCCCGTCATTGCTTTTAACGTGCATTTGTCAATTATTCAGCAGCACATGATTCCAAGAAAGTCGTCTTGAAAAACCGCAGAACCGAAATTGACAGACATCTGTCTCATGGGTATGGTTCTTATAGACATCGCACGGACGTCGTGTGATCGACTAGAGCCCGCAGGTATGAGACTGGTACTTGTGCTGGGCGGGGAGGCCTAGTCCTGAAAGGAGGTGACTCTTGAGTCATGGTAACCAGAGGCGGCTGGCTTAGTTGCCACCGACGGGTTGCATCAAGCAAGCCGCAAAAAGTAGAGGTCAGGGGTGCGTATCTACACCCCTGGCCTTTTTTATTTGTCTGCTGATGTTGTCTGCCACACTCTTACAATAACTAGATGAATACGAATGATGTTGCGATTGTAGGCGGTGGTGTCATTGGCTTGACACTGGCGTATCTCCTGGCCAAAGAGAAACGGTCTGTTACGCTCATTGATAAAGGTGATCTGGGCCGGGAAGCTTCCTGGGCCGGGGCGGGGATTTTACCTGCGGGGAATCCGCGTCGGGCGAAGTCGGCCATGGGCAAGCTCCGTTCGCAAGCGGTGGCTTTCTTCCCGGAGTTCTCTGCTGAATTGAAGTCGCTCACCGGTATCGACAATGGCTACTGGCAATGTGGTGGGCTCGAACTGCGATCCAATGCCGATCAACTGGAACAGAAGCGGCTCGAGCAACTGGCCCAGGCGGAGAAGGGCGAAGGCCTTCACTGTGAAATTCTCGATACAACTGCACTGCTGAAGCTGGAGCCTGGCTTAGCACCCACGCTGCCGGGGGCGATTTACTTTCCGGGTGTTGCCCAGATTCGCAATCCCTGGCATCTGCAGGCACTCATCGCAGGCTGTCAATCGCTGGGGGTGAATCTCAAGCCAAATGAACCAGCTACCACAATAGAACGGACCGGCGGACGAATCAGTGGTATCGTCACACCCAGTGGGACCATCCGTGCGGAGAAGTATGTGGTGGCTGCTGGCACGTGGACAACAGGGATTCTGGCGGAGTTGGGGTGGCAGCCAGCACTGAAACCGATCAGGGGACAAATTGTGCTATTGGCTCCTGAGTCTCTAGTGCTGCGTCATATTCTGTTGATGGGGCATCGTTACCTCGTTCCTCGGCAGGATGGCAGAGTGCTTATCGGTTCCACCGAAGAAGATGTCGGCTTCGACAAGACGCCCACGGAATCAGTCGGTGTGACGCTGCGAGCTTTGGCAGCAGAAACAGTTCCGGCCTTGGCTACTGCTCCTGTGGAGAAACACTGGGCAGGGCTGAGGCCTGGGAGTGCTGATGGTCGGCCTTATCTTGGTCTGGTGCCTGGTTATGACAACATGTATGTGGCAGCGGGGCATTTCCGGTCCGGGCTGCAACTATCGATCATGACAGGAGTGCTGATGCGTGCTATGCTGCTTGGCCAGCAGCCCATCCTGGACATGACGCCGTTCCGGCCAGAACGGCCTATCACTAATCCCATCCCCTGGATTGCCCACGCCCAATGAGCGATTCACCCACACATCAACTGACCCACACCCTGGCAAGCGATCTGAGTTGGCTCGAAGGCTATGCCAGCGAAAGGGAAAACCTGCACGATGCAGTGGTGCCTTTACGGCTGGCTGCAGCACTGTTGCGCAACCAGGTGGGGCCGTTCCTGCAAGGACGCACTGCTTTGCCCTTGCACATTGCTGTCGTAGGTGGTGCAGGCACTGGTAAAAGCACGGTTGCTAATTTCCTCATCGGTCGTTCGGTGGCAGAAGCCAACCCGCAGGCCGGGTTCACGAGACATCCCGTTGCCTACGTGGTTGTTGGCAGCGAGCAGGTCAATGCGTTGACTCATGGTGTACTCGGGCCGCTCAAACCCATTCCAGGCCCCACATCTTCTGATCGTGATGAAGATGTGTTTCAGGTGAGGCAAGTGACTATCCCCCTCACCCCCAGCCCCTCTCCCCCGAGGGAAGAGGGGAGTAACGAACCGTTGCATGATGCGGTCGTCTGGGACTGCCCCGACATGACAACTTGGAAAGCCAACCAATATCAAACCCGTTTGGTGGAAACCATCGGGTTGGCAGACCTCGTGATCTATGTTGCTTCCGATGAACGATACAACGATGCCTGGCCGACGCAATACCTGCAGTATCTGTTGCAGGCGGGCAAACCTGTGGTCGCGTGCCTGACCAAGATGCAGCCAA
>CAYPJB010000299.1:3592-5841 GCA_964410845.1 uncultured Bacteroidales bacterium
CTGAGTGGCGAGCAGTTCCCCCATTTCAATGCTGCCATGATCCGCCTGATGGAGCAACTCGAACTACCCGGAGTGGGACAGTATGTCAGCAAGGCCATGCATCTGTTACGCAGTCCGTACCGTTGGGTGAAATCGTGGTTTGCCCAGCCTGCAGTGGAAGGGCTGGCGGAGACGCAGGTGCTGCAGGCGGGTTTCCAGGGGTGGCTCGATCGACTGCGTCATGATCTGTTACAGCAGGATCAGGAGCAGCAGGTCTGGAAAGCCATGCACCAGGCCTATCAGCAGCAAGGGGACAAGCGTCTGCTGGCTGTGTTCGAACAGCGCGCCGCCGAGTTCAGTAAGCAGCAGGCAGCCGAAGTGGAGGCGACCGCCCGGGCCATCCATGAAGAACTGGAAAAGAATCCGACGGCTCTCAACACGCTTCGTGGTCTGAAGTTCAGCGTGGAAGCAGCGAGCTTGACAGGAATCGTGATGACAGCGGGAACACATCTGCTGCTTTACCCGCTGTTACTCCCGCTGGTGGCCTCTGTTACTCAGGGAGTGACCGAAGCACTGGGAAAACAATACATCGACGCCCAGCGGGAGAAGGCACGAGCCAGACTGGAGACGCTTTTTCAGCAGTCGCTGGTGGAGCCGATGGCGAGTGAACTGAAGAAGTGGCCAGAGACTTTGCTGACCAATCTGCCGAAGTTGCGTGAGATCACCGGCAGATTGCCTGACAACCTGGCGACGTTGCATCGTTCTCTTCAGGCAATGTCAGCAAAGGAGGGAGCATGAGTGCCTCTCCTTTCGATGCCATTGCTCAGGGCTTGCAGCGGGTAGAGCAATCGCTTCGTCCCTGGTTGCAGCGGCCACACCGCTGGCCACTCAAGCCGGAGCATCGTACTCAACTGGAATCGCATGCCGAAGACCTTGCCCGGCAAACAAGAGAGTTGCTGGCGGAACGACCATCGTTAGTTGTCGTGCTAATGGGGGGCACAGGTGTGGGCAAATCCACACTGCTCAATGCCCTTGCCCAGGGCACTATTGCCGAGGCAGCGTTCACACGACCAACCACTCGTGAACCTATTGTCTATCTGCATGAGAAGTTCGATGCCAGTCGGCTGGATGCGTCGCTGCAGGCTTGCCGATTGATTCGCCATCAGCAGGCTGGCCTGGAGTACAAGATCCTGGTCGATACTCCTGATCTCGATAGCAACGAAACGATCCACCGAGAGCGACTCGAAGCGGTGCTGCCTGCAGCGGATGTCATTCTCTATGTTGGCTCGCAGGAAAAGTATCATGACATTGCTGGTTGGGAACTGTTCCTGAAGCAGAAGGAACGGCGGGCATTTGCCTTTGTCCTGAACAAGTGGGATCGGTGCATCGTCCAGCATGCCACGGGGGTTCGCCCTGATGAGGATCTACTGCGAGATCTGAAAGCGGCGGGTTTCAGTGATCCGCTGCTCTTTCGTATCTGTGCCCAAGCCTGGCTTCACGGCACGCCGAAAGAACCACTTCCCGAGGGTGAACAGTTTCCTGCATTGCGCACCTGGCTGGAACAGGGACTTACCAAAAGAGAGATGGAAGCCATCCGAACCCAGGGCGTGGGGCAATTGCTGCAACAACTACAATCCATTCTGAAGTCAGTTCAGCCACCTGATGTCAAGGAGGCTGCCCGTGCAACGGAGACATCCTGGAAGAACACCATCAGCAGCGAACTCATTATTCAAAAGGATGTCATCCTTGCGAATGTCGCGCCGCACCAGAAGACACTGGAACGACGTTTTGCTAATCACCTCAGTCATCCTTTCAAGGGATACATGGGGACCTATGCGGGACTCCTGGATCTGGGCAGAAGAGGTGTCTGGAGCAGCAAGCTGCCCCAGGTTACGACAACGGGTGAACCAGCAGTCAGCGATCTGGCGGGCTTCGCTCGCTCCTGTGCTCAGGAAAGTTACCGACAGAGTTTGTCTGCCCGCAACAGTGCACTGGTAGATCGGCTGGTCGCTCATGCGGATGATGCCCGATTGCCCACCCATCGATTAGCGGGTGATCTGCAGGCCCAACTATGCAGCATTACCGAAGCTACTTATGCTGATGCCTTGAGCAAGGCGCTAGTGTCCGCAGAGGAATCATTGGCTGGCCCTCAATCCTGGCGGCTGCGTTTGGCGTCGCTTTGGACGTGGTTGGGTTACCTGTTGCCGATCGGTGTGCTGGTACTGACGCTGGTCTGGCAACTGTACGCGAAGTTCGCCGGTACCATGTAT
>CAYPJB010000300.1:0-5833 GCA_964410845.1 uncultured Bacteroidales bacterium
TCGACCTGCCCGACCGCGAACACAAGGGCAAGTACATCGTCAACGAAGATGTGGTCAACCGAAAGCGCAATCTCTTCGAGATGCCGAAGATGCCTGAAAAGCTCAGTGCGTAAAGTCGATCGTCAACAACAACGCCGGACACTTTTGTGTCCGGCGTTGTTGTTGACATGCTTTCAAATTACTGCTGGTTCATCCTGGCTTCGTATTCCTTGTACAAGTGATACGAAGTCCACAGGTATTGCAAACCACTGAAGATCGTGGCAATCACCATACCGTAAATAAGCAGGTCGCGGGCGAGTTCGAGTGAGGTGGTGTGTTCGAGAAACATCTTCTGCTGCTGGAAGAACAGGCAGAAGAGGATCATGCCCAGGGCCAGGCACTGGAGCACCATCTTGATCTTGCCCCATTTGTCGGCACCGAAGGCAATGCCCAGGCTTTCGATGTAGCCTCGCAGGCTGGTAACGAGCAACTCCCGGGTTACTACGGTGACCACCATCCACGGGACGATGCCTGTGCGTGTTTCCTTGAAAGGTAGCAGACAGATATACGCTCCGCAGATCAGCATCTTGTCAACCAGTGGATCAAAGCTGCGTCCAAAGCTGCTGACGATGCCGAGCCGACGGGCCGCCAGGCCATCCAGCCAATCGGTGATGGAGGCGACGAAGAAGGCAACCCCGGTGAGCAGCCACTCTTCGCGGGCAATGAGGATGAACATTACGATGGCGAGCAAGAACCGGGTCGCGGTCAGGAAGTTCGGCAGATTAAATGGCGAGGGCTCCCGGTGCTTCGGTGGCTGGGTTACCGGGGAACCAGAAGTCGTCATCGTTGCTGTCATCTTCCTCAGCTATCTTTTCGTTTGTTTGCACTATCAGCATGGTTTACCTGCAAACCATGACACCCGTCACTAGATTCTGGTCAGTTCAGTTAAAGGATTAGGCATCCCCGCCTGGCCCAGTTGCATCCGCAGGCAAGTGTAGGCTGCTTCTGCCACTTGGGTGGGCTTCATCTTCCATATCTCGGGGTTCATCACTTCGACAGAGACATACCCCTGATAATCGATCTGCTTGAGATACTGTATGATCGGGGCGAGTTGAAAATCACCCTCGCCTGGCAGAATCCGGTCGCTGTCGCCTGCGAGTTCCCGGGCCACGCCGGAGAGATCGCATAACTGGACAGCAAAGAGATTGCTCGGGTTCAGGTAGCCCAGGTCTTCCAGCTTGCTCGGCCCGGTGTAGTAGTGGAACAGATCCAGACAGATACCGAGGTGAGGCGAGCCAACCGAGGCGACGAGTGCAGCAGCGGTAGGGATGCTGGCACACCATCGGGTATTGCTGCGGAATTCGAGAGCCAGCCTGACTTCGAACGCTGATGCCAACTCTGCCGCCTGGGCGAGTGCCGTTTGCACTCGCTGAATGTCATCGCCATCGAGCTTCTCTGCGGGATCAGGCACGATGAGCATGGTGCCTATGCCAAACTCCTGGCAGAGACTGAGCCTTCGCTGGAACTGATCGAACGAGACCCGCCGGGCTTCACCCTGACTGAGCAGCAAGCCACCCTGATAAGCAGCAGAGACGAAGCGGACATCCCGTTCCTGCATCAATGCTTTCACTGCTTCGGGCTTTGCCCAGGCCCCATTCCCTTGTAGGTAGGTCTCGAGCTTGGTAAGCCAGATTTCCAGGTACTGACAGCCAGCATCACCACAAGAAGTAATGTCGTCGGCCAGGGTGCCAGGGAGTGTCGTCACGCTGCTGAGACAGGGAAGCATGGGTGCAAATCGATTGAATGAAGTACGCGGTTCATCTTATGGAAAGGATGCCATATCACATCCCGCGACGCGACCGGATCTATGCTAGCCGAAGTCGTGAGTCTTCGGACGATTGCCAGTGTCTGAAGTCTCACGACTTCAGCTACAAGAGATATGTTGTCATCGCTGCAGGCAACTGGTACCAATAGTTCCGTAAGCAAGCCAAGTCGTAGCATACGACCATCTATTTGGAGTTATGCAGCTATGAAAGCAGCCCTCAGCATTATGATCCTATTCCTTGCCACACTGATGTTGCAAGCTCAAGACAAGAACGCCTGGCAGGAGAAACTGGAGACTGCCATCCCCGAAGGCATGAAACTGCTGGAGGCGAAAGAGTATGTCAAGTTCCTGAAGACTTTCGTCGAACCACCTCATCTGCAGAAGCTGACTGAACAAGGAACTATCGAAGACTTCGCGGAGAACTTCGGCAAGACCAAAGGCCCGCAACTGCTCAAGGTGCTACAAAACATCAAAGGCCGCACCCCTACCCTTGAAGAAGAAGGCACCAAAGCCACCTTTGAAGTGAACGTGGAAGGGGTCAGCAAGAAGACCATCACCTTCCGCAAGCACGGGAAGACGTGGCACATTGCGAATTAGTGTAACAACGGAAAGAACGTTCCACCCAGCGGCTCGCCCTCTTTCAATGCAGGCACACCTGTCAGCAACGGTTCCGTACCAGCATTCGCCACGCCATCTCTTACATAGTTCATCACCGCGGCACGGCGGCTCCGTTCAGAACGGTTCTCTTTCGAACCATGCACCAGTAGAGGATGATGGAAGGCACATTCGCCTGCTTTCACTTCGACCAGCACTTCCTTGTCGAACTCAGCCAACTGTTCTGGCGTGAGCATCGCACGCAGGCCATCCATGTCGCCGGCGAGAGCGGGCATCGGTAGCAACGGCCAGCGGTGGCTTTTGGGAATGTAGCGCAGGCAGCCATTCGCTTCGGTGCTGTCGTCGAGAGCGATCCAGCAGGTGAGGTGAGCCATCGGCTGGGTTCGTGTCCAGTACGAATAGTCCTGATGCCAGGCGACCACGCCGCCGTGCTTGGCCGGTTTGCAGAAGAGTTGATCGTGCCAGAAGCGGACGCTGCCTCCGAGGAGTTGTGACGCAGCCATAACAAGGGCCGGGTTCCAGAGCAGATCATGGAAGCCCGGCGTGATCCGCCAATGACCCAGGCAGTGGAACAGAACCTTGTTCGGATCGTTCGATTCGTTGCTGTGAAATTCATAGAAGAGCGAGTGGCCTGGATGCTTGGGGTCAGCGATCTCCGCAAGTTCCTTGCGGAGCACATCGACCTGTTCATCGTTCAAAGCCCGTATGCCTTTCAGGTAGCCATACTCGTGGAAGTAGGCAATCTGATCGTCGCTCAGACGGTACTGATCCCACTCGGCCTTGGTCCTGGGTTGGGGGAAAAGGTTCGAGACGGGGTGATGCTGCTGTGCCAGATCGGGATATGTCGAAGAAGACATGTGAATCTCAGTGAAGTTAGGTAAGCCTTGCGGCATGGGGAAAGATTGCCCAGTGTACCAAGAACTCCGGTGAGGATGCAACAAAACGGTCGTTCTGTATGTGCTTCATTTGAAGAGCCTGCTGGTTTAACCTATGGTTACGTAGCCAACGATAGGATTATTCCGGGAGCACGGGCTATGCAGCTTGCCAGCATCATGAATTGGTTCACTTTTCCTGAATCCTCTCAAGTTGTAACACGACGCAAACAGCGAAGCATCCTTTCACTGGAAACACTGGAATCCCGTGAAGTACCTGCCATCAACCCCACGCCGATGGAGCAGGAACTGCTCGAACTCACTAACAAGATGCGGATGGACCCGGCTGGCGAACTGAATCGCCTGCTTGTCAGCACCAATCCATTGCAGGCACGTGATGCCCAGGTGCAGAGTGCTCTCAGTTATTTCGGAGTCAGTGGCAGCACACTTGTCAGTCAATGGGCCAGCCTGACACCAGCCGCCCCGCTTGCCTGGGCCGAAGGCCTCATGAACTCTGCCCGAACGCACAATCAGGCGATGATTGCAGCTGACACACAATCGCACCAGTTGCCTGGTGAAGCTGATCTGGGAACTCGTGCAACCAATGGAGGCTACTCCAACTGGAATGCCTTGGGAGAAAATATCTACGCTTATTCCAACACTGTGCTCTATGGACATGCCGGCTTCGCCATCGATTGGGGCTTCGGTCCGGGTGGCATTCAAAGCCCGGCTGGGCATCGTGTCAACATCATGAACCCCAGCTTCCGCGAAGTGGGCATGTCGGTGATTGCTGAGAACAATTCCGCTACCAGCGTCGGCCCGCTCGTCATCACCCAGGACTTTGGTAACCGCTTTAGTTTCGGCAACGCATACCTCCTCGGCGTGGTTTTCGCTGACGGCAACAGCAACAATTCCTACAACGCTGGCGAAGGTCTGGGCGGTGTGACCGTTACCATCGCAGGTGCTGCTGGTACGTTTACTACCACAACCATGTCCGCTGGTGGCTATCAACGACAGGTACCGTCGGGGAGCTACACCGTCACCTTCAGTGGTGGCAGCCTCTCAGCACCAATCACCAAAACGATCACTGTTGGCACCGCTAACGTCAAGCTCGATGCCATCAATGGTCAGGGTGGAACGGGTGGTGGTGGTTCCGGTGGAGGAACTGGCGGTACTGGAGGCAGTGTCACGAATAGTGCTCCTGTACTCGATGCCAACTACGTCGCTACCCTGACGAGCATCTACCAGAACAACACCACTTCAGTGGGCAATACCGTGGCCAGCATCGTGGGCAACTCCATCACGGATGTCAACACTACCAATCAACTCGGCATTGCAGTCACAACTGCCAGCAGCACTACTGGCGAATGGCAATATTCCATTAATAATGGCAGCACCTGGAGCAGCTTGAGTGCAGCGAGCAGTTCTACATCGCGTCTCCTGCGTATGACGGATCGTATTCGTTTCGTACCCAATGCCAACTTTGTCGGCTCTGCCAGCTTCAACTATCGGGCCTGGGATCAAACCAGCGGTGCGGCAGGTGGCACGGCCAGCACTACCAGTGTAGGCGGCACTACTGCTTTCAGTTCTGCCATCGATTCAGCCAGCATCTCGGTGATTCAGAACACTACCGGCAACAACGCTCCCGTACTGAACACATCCGGCACCTATCAGTTGCCCTACGTTGCAGCGAACTCGACAACACCACCCGCCGTGCTGGTCAGCACACTGGTCGGAGTTAACATCACGGATGTCGATGCGAACGCGCTCGAAGGCATTGCCATCACTGCTCTCGACAGCACCAAGGGAACCTGGCGATACAGTCTGAATGGTGGCGCAAACTGGTACACGCTCAGCACCGTGAGCAATACCAGCGCCATGCTGCTTCGCTCCAGCGACATGCTTCGCTTCTATCCCAACAGTGGCATGACTGGTGTCTCAAGCATCGTCTTCCGTGCCTGGGATCGCACTACGGGAATCGCTGGCACCCTGGCCAATGTTTCCACCGTCGGTGGCAGTTCCGCATACAGTGCAGACATGGTCTTCGCCCGAGTGCAGGTAGGCAACACCGCCCCCGTTCTCAACACGACTAATCCCTTCAATTTGAACACCTACACCAATGGCGCCACCAACACCGGCACCCTGGTGGGTTCCTTACTAGGCAATGCTGTCACCGACAGCGACATGAACGCCAAGCGAGGAATCGCTGTCATTGGCCTGGCTGGCACGACCACCGGCACCTGGCAATATTCCACCAACGGTGGCGCCACCTGGACGAGCTTTGGCTCGACCAGTGCCAGCCGAGCTCGTCTGCTTCGTGCAGAAGATATGATCCGCTATGTTCCCAACAGTTCCACTTTCAAAGGTACAGTCTCTCTCAACTTCCGTGCCTGGGATCAGTTCTCTGGCACTGCGGGAGCACTGGTCAACATCAGTACACTGGCAACAGTAGGCGGACGCACCGCTTACAGCAGCCAAGTGGGTAACGCGATACTTCGTGTGGTATAGCGATAAAGGAATCAGCAACGTCATTGCGACATGT
>CAYPJB010000301.1:0-5819 GCA_964410845.1 uncultured Bacteroidales bacterium
CCCAGACGGACTGTTTCAGAACAAAACTCAATACGAAGGTCAGGAAGACAGGTAACACAGCGAACCACACCAGGAACCCGAGGGCTTCATTACATTCACGCCGGCGGAAGGCAGCCCTTATCCATAGCACGACGGGAACCGCTGAGAGCACTAATCCCAGCGAGGTCGTATGGCGGAAAGGCAGTCTTCCCAGCAGGCCGCTGTAGAACCAGGTAACATCCACCAATCCTGGTGGAGTGATCCAGGAAATCTGGTTGGTGAACGATCCCATTCTGGATGCACCCTCTATCACTGCTGCAACCCATGGAATGTACGACAACGCTAGCAAGCTCGTGATCATGCTGAACTTCAATACCGTTCTGGATGCGAATGCCAGGAGGTACAATCCCTGGCAGCCAACCAGAACCCAACCCCAGTAATGGGAAGCAATGACGACGAGGTTGGCTATCAGCAATACGGTCGTTCTCCGCCACCCCTGGTTTGCTGAGTAGAGCCAATGGGCGAATGCCCACAACGAGCACAGCGATGCGAACAGGAGCAGTGAGAACATGCGAAGCTGAAGGGAATAAAAGAGGACGAAGCCGTTGAGACACATCAGTGCCAGTGTGAGATTCTTCTCTTGATGCCGAAGTCCGCCAGCAGAACACAATCCCCAGAAGGGGACCAGGGCTGCGATGGCAGTCAGTGCAGGTAGCAGACGTAGCCAGGGAAGCGATTCACCGCCCAGGCCGATCCACAGTTTCAGCAAGGCGTAGAACAGCGGAGGATGAGATACATCGTGGGCGGCTGCCTGCCAGAGCTGCATCCAGGGAAGCCTGGCCACCTCGATGCTGAAAATCTCGTCACCGTCCAGGCATTCGTCAGCACGGATGGCAAGACGAACAGCCACGAATGCTCCGGTCAGAAGGATCGTGGCTGCCGACTGCCAGGAGAAGGTCACACTCGAACTCCACTCATGTCTGATTGCTCGTGTTGCATGGTATGCTGGTATGCCTGCTGCGGGAGGAGCGTGTCATCTAACATCATTGTCACATGATGTGTCTCTATGGAGAGTGGTGTTAGAAGGCAGGGTAGCCTGAGCTTTTCTTACTTAATCTCTTGTGTTCTCATCGTTCGCCTTGTAGCGTGTGGGAGTGTTCTTCCCTCTTCGTTGGATGTCATTGCCCGCTCATCATGGATGCATTTCTGCACGCTTGTGGGGTCTACCCGGCACTGGAACTGGAAGTGGAAGCGACGAGCAAGTCGCGATCATTGCGCTACTGTCTGCGGCAGCCGTTCGCCATCGTCGGGCGGCATCCGGCGGCGGATCTCTACCTGGATTCCGATGGTATCCGTCCCCGGCACGTGTACTTCCAGGCCATCGAAGGGCGGATTGCCTGTATCAACGTCTCGATGACGGGTACCATTCAAACGAATGTTGCCGAGGTGGAGACGTTCGCCTGGCTGGAGCCGAACGAATCGGTGCACTTCGGCAATCGTTCGGTGAAGTTGCTGCAGGACGAGTTTGAACACTCAGTAAGGCAGGACGTGGCAGACCCGCTCATGCCGGGTTCTGCGTGGGAAATCTTTGGCCCGCGGATCACGCTGGAAATCCTGAACGAAGAAGAGGGGACGACGAGAAAGACCTGGCTGGTTGATAGACTGCTGACACTGGTTGGCCGTGCTCCGAAGTGTGCGATTCAATTGAATCACGATCTGATCTCCAATATTCACTGCAGCCTGGTACTGACGAGCATGGGGTTATGGGTAGTAGACCTGCTGGGCCGGGGCGGGGTGCTGATGAATGAACAGCCCGTGCGGATGGCCCAACTAGGCCTGGAAGATGAGATGCGGCTCGGGCCGTTCCGGATTCGTCTGCAGGAGATTCCGGTTGCCATCTCCATACCAGAGGAAAGCAAAGCGTTTCGTCCCCTGCTGACGCCAGCGGGGGAAATCCTGCTGCCTCCGCCACCAGCACCGCAGGGTTCGCATCACCAGATACGGATGTATCACACTCCCTGGCCAGGCAATGTCGGGCATGCCGATGTGCTGGAAGAACTGCTGGAGAAACTGCAGAACATGCATGGCCCGATGTTCCAGCAGTATCAGCAGGTGATTACGAAGATGATGGCGACTTTTGAAACGCTCGATCCGCAGCAGCAGGAGGAAGTCAAAAAGGAATTAAAGCGATTGCATGACCTGAGCCAGGAAGTAGAATCATTAGAGAACGAGGAATGGAATCCCGATCAGCCTGGCATTGTGCTCCCGGAGGAGCCAACCTCACCCCAGGTATCGGAGTCTGCCATGAACCTTCCATCGGATGAAGTGCGTCCCGACCAGTTGACCAGCGATCCACCTTCCGTTCCACGATCTGCCGTCTCGCTTCTGAAAGATCCAGACACCTCGGTATTTCGATTGCCCATGAAGCGGGGTGATCTTTTCGAGAGTGCAGCGCTCGATAAGGTCGATCCACCTTCCAGTGAATGGGCAGTCGTCGAGACCGAGATGCTCTCGTCAGAGATGGCACGCGAAGCAGAGCAGTTGCAACAGCATACCCATCAGGTTGCTGAGGCAGCTTACGGCTATGCTCCGCTGCAGAGCGATGAGTTGCAGCCCAGTACGACTCCACTAGAGCTATCTGTCATGGCACAACGGGGGCAGTCGCAGCAGGCCCGAATGGCTTCACTCCAGCAGGAACAATCTTCGATCTGGAAGAGATTGTCGGGGTACATCTTCGGAAAGGGAAAGTAGCTACGGGATTTTCTTGAGTACCTGCTCTTCGCCTTTTTCATCATCCTTGATGATCAACTCCCTGTTGTTGAGTTTGATGACCTTTCCTTTTTGCTGCCTGTCTTTGCCATCCCTGGTGAATTTGAAGGTGAGCGATTCGCCTTCGAGTTTGTACGTTCCTTCCGTCTTTTGCTGTTTGCCTTGAAAGTCGACGCTGATTTCGATCTTGTTGTCTTTCTGAAACTCGATGGTAGCCTTCAGGCCCGGTGGCGCGTTATCGGGTTCCCATCTGCCAAGAAGAAGCCTGGCATCGTACTTGTCCTGCGCGTCAATAACGCTGATGCAGAGAAACAGGGCGAGCAGGGTGCAGGCACGCAGCATGGAAGATTCCTTGATATAAGTGGTTTTCGCATAAGTGCGGTCGGTGAGCAAAACCATTTTGTGGGAAATAATTGCTGTCTCACGATGAGACGCGGTGAGACGGCATGAGACACCTTGAGACAGTGTAGCGTGCCAGGTTGCGACAAGATGGCCTTTCTACAGGCCTTTGAGGTTCAGTTGGTTGTTTACAAGCGACCCGGCGAAATGCTAGGACAGTGGTGTGACAACCGCGTGTCAATCATTTTCGCCGAGGTGAACGATGAAGCTGCTGGAACCACTGGCTGCCTACTGGAGCCGCAAACGATTCGAGCGTTTGCAGTATGAACAAGCGTCCAAACTGCTCGAAAGCAGCCCGAATCTGGTGGCTGATGATGCAGACGAAGCGAGTTGGAAGCTGGTCAGCGCCTGCAGGGAAGCACGTGATGTGACGGAGCTTCGTGACCGGGCCAGGCACCTGGTCGAGAATAACCCCTTCGCCCGCAATGCTCTCACCCTCTATCGCAACTATGTCGTCGGCACCGGCATGCAGTACGAAGTACACCAGAGTGAAGTGGCTGACGTGATTGAACCCGCCTTTGAGCAAGAGACCGCCGACTGGTTCACCGTGGCAGCCAACCTCTGGCAACAGTTCCTCGATGTCAATCATTGGGAGACCGGTCCTCGTCGCGACTGGGAGTTCTGCCTACGGACCTGGCGGGATGGGGAGTGTTTCCTCCGGCTCTTCCGTCAGCCAGCCTGGCCGCCCCGGGTTCACTTCGTTGATCCTGAACGGATCGTTCCTGATGCAGCCAGTGGCTTGCCCAGTGAAGGCATCGCCACCGAGCCTGACAATGTCGAACTTCCCCTCTGGTATCGAGTGCAGCGGGATGATGCCACAGTGGAACTGGTACCTGCTGATCGCATGCTCCACTGCAAGATCAGCGTGGATGCCAACGTCAAGCGAGGCATCTCGATCTTCGCCCCGGTGATCGATGCGCTGCAGAAGTATCAAAGCTGGCTCGATATTGAACTCATCCATCGCAAGGTAGCCAGTTCGATCGTTCTGGTCCGCAAACACGCGGGCACGAACCCCAGCAACCTCGCTTCGTTCGCTGACTGGTCTGCTGCTTCCGCTGCACCTGTCACCAATCCACTCTCGCCACAACAACGGCGAGCACTGCTGCAGCCGGGCACGATGATCGATGCCCAAGGCTACGATCTGCAATACCTCTCGCCCGATTCCCACTTCGATGATGCCAGCATTCTCGGTCGTCGGCTGCTGCTGGCTGTTGCTGCAGGCACGGGCCTTCCTGAGTTCATGCTGACCGCCGATGCAGCCAACGCCAATTACAGCAGTACTCTCGTCTCCGAAGGCCCCGCGGTTCGGCTCTTCACCAGTTGGCAAGCCTTCTTCATTGGCCAATGGCAATCGTTGTTCCGCATGGTGATGCAGGAGGCGGTTCGCCTGGGGCTACTGCCTGCTGCAGCACTGTTGCAACTGAAAGTCCGCATCACCCCGCCAGCGGTGGCTGTACGGAACCGCAAGGAAGATGCCGAGGCTGACGCGATTTACTTTGATCGTGGTGCTCTCTCGAAACGTGAGATGGCCCGGCGAGATCATGCTGACCCGGCCACGATGGAACGTGAACGTGCTGCAGAGACGACAGTGACGTAGCTTCACCGCCTGCTCACCCAGGGGCTAACGCCACCCGGCTCTTAAGACATCCCCTACTCCTTATTTCCCCATTCCCAACTCCCTTGCAGGAGCCCGCTATGAGTCTGTACTCACCTCGGCGTGTACGCGCCCAGCCTCGCTTGTTGTTCCTTTCCACCGATGCCTTGCAGGAAGCCATTCAGCGGAAGAAGTGCCGTCGGCTCGGCTGCGCAGGCTTCCAGTACCAGCGTGCTGGTGGTGGCTATCGCATCGTTCGCCGACCGACGCTGCCCGGCGATTCCCACACGTATCTCACAACCTAAGGAGACCCCATGTCCCAGAAACCTGTCCCACGGCTGGAAGCCTTGCGGCACTCGTCGTTTGAAATCCTGGCGGAAGCCACGCCTGAACGGAGTACGCGACTTGTTCGCAATGTTGTGCTGCTGGGGCCGCAGAGCAAGAATGGCTATCGCTATGCCCCCGCAGCGATGCAGGCCGCGATGCCCTTGTACGAAAACCGCCCCATCTTCCTCGATCATGCGGATGAGCAGAACAGCCCGACTCGTCGCAAGCTGCGTGACTTCGCCGGCCAGGTGCTTTCCCCACGATACGAAGGCGAACGGCTGCGAGGCGATTTGCGACTGCTTGGCCCTCATGCCGACTGGCTATTCGATCTCATTGAAGCAGCACCGCATGACATCGGCATGAGCCATGTGGTGCTGGGCCGACGTTCTTCACAAGGTCAACTGGTTGAACAAATCGAACGGGTGATCTCGGTAGACATCGTTGCCTTCCCTGCCACCACGCAGTCGTTCCAGGAAGGTGCTGTCACCTCGTGGATGACGGAACTGGTGGAGCAATCGTCGTTGCCTGTGACACTGCATCGCACTGCTCAGGAAGCGCTGGCCACACATCCCGAGCCTGAACGGCTGCTGGAACTGCTGGAACAGTGGGCGACGCTGCTGCAGAAAGAGTCGCCTCAATCGGTGGTCAGGGGGGTGGCTGTGGAAGGTAACGCCCTCAAGCATTCGGTGATCCAGGCGATTCGCGGATTGTAGTCATCACGCTCCGTCGTGATGACAGCGGCGGAGTGAGT
>CAYPJB010000302.1:0-5816 GCA_964410845.1 uncultured Bacteroidales bacterium
AGCACCACGTCCTCCAGCCGCAGGCTGTCGGGCACGCCATGCAGCCAGGCCGACCGATTGGTGCCAAGCGGCTGATCGTGGTCATTGACGATGAAGCAGGCTTGCCTGACGAGTGGCTGGACAGCATTGAAGAGCAGGCAACACTGGTAGTTCGTTCGGAGGCAAGTTTGGTGTCATGAGACAGTTTCACCTCAACGAACGTGCCTTTGGATTGATACACGACCTGGATCTTCGCATGGATGACTTGCGTGTCTCCATGACGAAGACCGATACCGGCACCATCATTGACATGGGGGTAGCAACAGCCGGAAGCATTCAAGCCGGCTTGCTGCTGGCTCGCCTCGCACTGGCTGACCTGGGGGAAGTATCCCTTCATCCAGGCCTCTTTCCAGGCTGCCCGCTGGTACAGGTGCAAAGTGACAACCCCGTCATGGCGTGCCTCGCAAGTCAATATGCCGGCTGGCAGGTAAAGACACCGAACTACTTCGCAATGGGCTCCGGCCCCATGCGGGCCACCTATGCTCAAGAAGCTCTTTTTCAGTATCTGGGATATCGGGAAAATGCCTACCGGGTGCTGGGGGTACTCGAAACCAAGACCTTGCCCACCACTGAGGTGTTTGCCGAAATCGCCAGCAAATGCCAGGTGGCTGCCCATACGGTGACCTTGGTCGTTGCCCCCACCACCTCCATCGCAGGCACGCTTCAAGTCGTCGCCCGCAGTGTTGAAACCGCACTCCACAAGCTGCACGAACTCAAGTTCGATCTGAAGTCCATCGTCTCCGCCATCGGCACTGCTCCCCTTCCCCCCGTCGCCAAGAGAACCAACACTGCCATCGGCTACACCAACGATGCCATTCTCTACGGCGGCGATGTTACTCTCTGGGTACAGTGTGATGACGACGTGCTCAGCACCATCGGCCCGAAGGTGCCTGCATCGGCTTCGAGCGACTATGGTGTACCTTTCGCCGAACTCTTCAAACGCGTCGGCGGCGATTTCTACAAGATCGATCCCCTGCTCTTCAGCCCGGCTCGCATCACCTTCCACAACCTCTCCAGCGGACGTTCGCATTCCTTCGGCAAACTCAACGTGTCACTGCTCGAACAAGCTTGGGGGCTGAAGTCATGATACCAATCGACCCCCTCAAAATGATCCGGCCAAAGCGGAAGATCATGGGCATCTCTGCCATGCTGCTTCCCTACCGCGAAAACCGGGAAGTCGATTGGGATGGGTATGCATCACATATCCAACGCACCGTGGATGCTGGGCTGATGCCTGCCATCAATATGGACACCGGCTACGGCCCACTGCTCAGTGAAGGCGAACGCCACATGATTCGCGTTGAAGCAGCAGGGCAACTGAAAGGTGTACGGTATGCCGCTGGTGTCTGCGTTCCCGATCACCCCGGCATGCGCTACCAGCGCGATCTCTATCTCAGTGAGATGGAGATTATCGCCAATTCAGGTGGCATCCCTGTAGTCTGTCAATCTTTCGGACTGACGTACCTGCCTGATGATGAACTGATTGATGCCTACATCGAGTTTGGCAAGCACGTCCCTGCGTTCATCGCCTTTGAACTGGGAACCATGTTTGCCGGCTTCGGTAAAATCTACTCGCTTAATGTCTATCGCGAACTGATGAAGATACCTGGCTGTATCGGAGCCAAGCATTCTTCCCTGAGCCGGGAACTCGAATGGCAGCGACTGCAACTGCGTGACCAGGTCCGCCCCGACTTCCATGTCTTCACCGGCAACGATCTCGCCATCGACATGGTGATGTACGGCAGCGACTACCTGCTCGGCCTCTCCACCTTCGCACCGGAACTCTTCGGCAAACGAGACAAGTACTGGGAAACGGGCGATCCACGATTCTACGAACTGAACGACCAACTGCAGTACCTGGGAGCCTTCGCCTTCCGCAACCCGGTGCCTGCGTACAAGCACAGTGCTGCCCAGTTCCTGCATCTCGTGGGCCGAATCGATTCCAACCTGACACATCGGCAAAGCCCCACAAGACCGGAATCCGATATTCCGATTCTGAGGGAGATCGCACTCAAACTGTATCAGAAGTAATTATCGCTTCTGCAATACTGTCAGAATCTCGCGGCTGGTGACATGCCAGGTTTGCAACTCAAACCCCAGTCCTTTCTGCACTTCGCTGAGCAGTTCCATCCAGGCAACTGGCGTCCAGACGTGTTGCCTGGTTCGCTGGGCATGTTGCACCACAAGCTGCAACCGCATTTCCATATCGCTGCCCGCACCGTGTTCCACGAAGTTCGCCCACTCTTCGTGATAGATGGACCATCTTGCGGCAGGGCCGTGGACATAATCTGCCGCCAATTGACCGATGGTAGTGACAGGGCGATGACAATCGACAGTGCGTCGCTTGTCAGTAACGCTGAGATAAGCAATACCCCCGGGCTTCAGCACTCTATGAATGGCATGGAAAGCAGCCAGCACATTACTGGTGTATTCCAAAACCTTACACGCGATGACGAAGTTCTGACTCTGGTCAGCAATGGGGCAGAGCGATTCCAATTCAGCCATGCCATCCAGTGGCACTAGCCAATCCCTTACGTGGGGAAACAGTTCAGCCAGTTCCACTTCCGTGGCCCTGTCGTAGTAGAGCACAGTGGCGTGAGGCACAGGCACCGGACGTGCCAGTGCGCCGACTTCCATACCAGTCCCGATGAGATACTTGCGTGCCAGGGCTGCACGTGCAGATTTACCCTGGGTGCGACGTTGCTGGCGGATAGCTGGCATACTGGTCTCCTTACCAATCCGAAACCCAGTCCCTGGGTTTACAATCTGGCTTCCCTCTCCCCAACGGGGAGAGGGGGCTGGGGGTGAGGGGTTAAACTGTATTCAACCCTTTGATTACCCCACTTCCGCCTTCAAACCCTGAGCCATCTTTACTTCTTCCGCATGGTTCACCGTCCAGGCGATCTTGTGCGTCACCGCTTCGGTGAGTGCCGCTGCTGAAGGATGGCCGTTGCCACTCTTCTTCACTCCCCCGAATGGTAAATGGACTTCGGCTCCGATGCAAGGCAGGTTTACATACCCCATGCCGAATTCGCATTCCTCACGGAAGTAACGCATCTTGCGGAAGTTCTCCGTGATTACTGCCATCGACAGTCCATACTCGACATCGTTGTAGATTCGAACTGCATCGGCATCGTCCTTGAAAGGCACGAGAGCGACGTGTGGCCCGAAGACTTCCTCCCGGACCGTTCGCTTGCCCGGTACGTGTTCCTGACGATAAACAAACGGCGACAGGAAGCAGCCATAGGCTTGATCACCTGCAGTCATGCGACCGCCATCGAGTAGCACGGTAGCTTTTTCCTGCTTGGCCAGATCGTTGTAGCTAAGCGTCTTGGTAACTGCACCTTCGTTGATGACGGGTCCAGTGAAGTTGGCTGAATCAAGGGGATGGCCAATGTTTAACCGTTTGACCGCTGCAACATACTTGTCAGCGAAGGCATCGAATATCTTTTCATGCACCAGCATGCGGCCTGCTGACACACAGCGCTGCCCACTGGTCTTGAACCCAGCCAGCACCGCACAGGTGACCGCCAGGTCAAGCCGGGCATCTTCGCAGACGATGACGGCCGACTTGGAACCCATCTCGCTGGCCACCATGCGATCATAGAAGTCCGCGGAGATTTGCTGAATCTTGTGGCCTACTTCGTAGCTGCCGGTGAAGAGGACGATATTGACTTCCTTGTTACGAACGAGGGCTTCACCCGCCACGCCGTCGCCATGCACCAGGTTGATCACGCCATTGGGGAAGCCCGCTTCGAGGAAGAGTTCGACGAGCCGCTGACCAATCGCAGGCGTGTCTTCGCTTGGCTTGAAGACCACAGTGTTGCCTTCAAGGAGCGATGGTCCGAGCATCCACAGCGGCACCGCAAACGGAAAGTTCCAAGGCGTGATCACCGCTGCGACACCCCAAGGTTTCCTTCGCATGAAGGCATCCTTCTCGGGGATTTCGCTGGCAATCACATCGCCGTTCGGCATGCGGCCCGACCCGAAGACATACTGCACCATGTGCAGCCCTTCGATGACCTCGGCCCGGCACTCGTTGAAGATCTTGCCACATTCCCAGGCCATCAGCTTGGCCAGGTTGTCGGTCTCACGCTTGATGATCTGGGCCAGGTTGTCGAACAACTCCGCCCGCACCACCCTGCTCTGCCGTCGCCAGGCGGGGTACGCTGCCCGGGCCGCTGCTACCGCTGCGTTGGCTTCGCTGGCGGTAGCCTTAGGGAACTTGCCTACGACCACGCGACTGTCAGCCGGGCTGGTACTGTTGAACTGCGAGCCCCCTTCGTTCTTGGTGCCACCAATGAGATGAAAACCTTGCACAGCAAGCGGCGCTGGGAACTGACTCATGGGTTATTCCTGGAGAGGAGAGGTGACAAATGTGATTCTATTGGTGAATGCGATTGGAACGAGAGTCCATAGCAATGGCAGCCCGTGGCGCGAGCCAGGGGAAGCGTTCAATCGTGAGATCTATCTCAGCCTAAAGTCGTAACATGCTATCTTCGCGTGGTCTCCCCTGGCTCGCGCCACGGGCTGCCATGGTGACAACATTTCGCCCACTGCAAGTACTCGACAACTAAACCTCTAGCATTTCGCTACAACATCAGCCACAATACTATGCATGGCCAAGCGTCTCGATAAAACCCTGGCAGACTACGTAGTCGGCGGCGTGATGCCGGCGCTGCTCATGGGTCTGCTTTGTTCCCTCTGCTATTTCCTTCTCGAACTCGCCTATTCGGGAGCCTACACCGGTCAACTGAAGTGGATTCTCTTCTTCTTCATCCTCGGCACGGTCCTTATCGCACGCATTTCCATGCGAGGCGACATTTCTGAACGTGCTGGACTCTATGGAGTGGGGCTGGCTATTGCTGCAGGGCTAGCGATGATACGATTTGTCGAAATCCCCAAGTCAGCACTGGGCGGATTCGGCTGGCTCATTCCCGTCAGTCTCATGTCGATCATCTGGTGGAGTGCTCACAAGCTCACGCAGGATTCCACCTGGGAAGAAGAAGATGACGATGACGGAGGCGGCTTGCTGGACAGCCAGTCCAGAATCGATGAAGCGAAGGCCGTGCAGTTGAAGTCAGAAACCTGGTTCGATCAGTATCAATCGGAGCGAGAGGAAGAACAGCGAAAGAAGAAGCCTGGCATCATGGTTGTCTACTTCTCGTTGGCGGCCCTGCCCCTCTTCGGCATCGGCCAGGCGATGATCCCGGCCAGCAACATCGAAGCCCGCCGCTATGCCTTCTGGCTGCTCACCATTTACGTTGGCTGTGGATTGGGGATGCTGCTCACCACCAGTTTCCTGGGGCTTCGCCGTTATCTGCGGGGCCGACGCCTGCAGATGCCCGCCTCAATGACTGCACTCTGGCTCGGCATCGGCTCTGCCATGATCCTGACACTCATGATCTTGAGTGCGGTGCTGCTGCCTCGCCCCGAGGCAGAATATCACGTCTCACAACTGCTGGGCTGGGCCACAAGCAAGGAACGGGATGCCAACCAGACCCATTTCTTCGAAGGTAGCAGCGGCAAGAGCGACAACCAGGGGAGTGGCCCGCAAAACAAGAACCAACCTCAGCAGGCAGGTGGTAACCAGCAGGGGAAAGCTGCCTCTCAGCAACACCAGAAGAACCGTCAAGCTAACCAGCAGCAAGGCCAACCCGACAAACAAGGACAATCAGGAAAGAGTGAAAATCAACAGGGCAAGAACACCAGCGGCCAGGGAAAGAATGGGGCACAGGGAAACCAGGGGTCTCAAGGCAGTCAGGCTTCTCAAGGCA
>CAYPJB010000303.1:0-5787 GCA_964410845.1 uncultured Bacteroidales bacterium
ATTGATAGCTGCCACCGATGATAATACCCAGCCTGACCAGATCTTCGCCCTGGCCGAACTGAGTTTCCGCTTCGGGCGTGATACGGAATTGCAGCAACAGCCCTACTCATGCCAGTACTACTACTTGTGTGCAGGCTACGCTTACCACTATCTCTTCGGCCTCATCAAAGAGAGCAAGGCTCAATCTCTGCAGCAATCCGCTGGCCAGCCTTCGCTGTTGCCGTTCAATTGTTTCGATCCCCGATTCCGCATCGCCTGCGAACTCTACAACCGCTCACTGGAAAAGTGTGTTCGCAGTGTGCAGAAGATAGGCACGCTCGATTCACGGCAGGAGATCAAGCTGCCCACCTACGATGGCGGCAACTTCCAGGTAAAGGTCACCCATCACGGGTTCAATTGGAAGCCTGAGGAATTCGGCCCCCTGCTCTTCTGCAACGATTACAACGTCACCGGCCTGGATAACCATTACCGTGGCTACGGACTCGGTGTGCCGATGATCGGGTCTCGTGTCTCAGCCGATGCACGTCCAGAGAACAAGTTGGCCAGCAATTACTTCAAAGCAGTACACTTCCCGGTTTCGACCATTCTCCGGTTTGATGGTGGCATCAAGGAATTAGCCCGATCCCGCATGGCCACGCTGGAACTACACAATCCACTGGCTTTCCAGGCCATCAACATCGGAGGCTATGCCATGCCGATGGAAACCGACCTGACGACACCACTGGCCTATTCACTCGAGAGAACCGATCTGGCATCGCTGGCGTACAAGGGCTTCATCTTTGCAGACGAAGTGGACCGCCAGGCTGGCGTCTACATGTTCGAGCCTTATCAGAAGGGGAAGATACCCGTGCTGATGGTGCATGGCTTGCTGTCCTCGCCTCTCACCTGGGCTCCTCTTTTCAACGATCTGCAAGCCGACCCTTACCTTCGTGAACGTTACCAGTTCTGGTTCTACCTTTACCCGACAGGCAACCCCTATGTGGGCACGGCCACCGAACTGCGTAACTCACTCGCCAAGCTGCGGCAGGAAGTTGATCCTGAGAATAAGGATGCAGCACTCGATCGGATGGTAGTCGTCGGGCATAGCATGGGTGGCCTGATTGGCAGATTGCTAACCATTGAAGGTGGCGATGACTTCTGGAATGCCTCCAGCAAGGTGCCATTGGACAAGCTTAAACTGAGTGACAAGACACGTGAACAGTTGCAGCAGGCGTTCTACTTCAAACCAGTAAGCTCAGTGGAACGAGTGATCTTCATGGGTACACCCCACCGTGGTTCCCAGCTCAGCCCGACATTCCTTGGCAAGCTCAGCAAGCGATTGATTCGTTTGCCCGGGCAAATGAACGAGTTGCTGAACGACATCGTGACCAACAACCCCGATGTGTGGCGCGATAAAGTAGGAGCGATTCCCACCAGTGTGGACATGCTCGACCCCGAAGCGCCTGCAATCAAGGTCATCAGCCATCGTGCCAAGCCCGAACGGGTCCATTATCATTCAGTCATTGGTGTGGTGAAGGACAACAACTTCTACCAGGAGATACGCGAGGTTCTCCGCTGGGACGATCATCCAGGCGACGGGGTAGTACGGTATGATAGTGCCCATCTCGACTTTGCCGAATCGGAACTGGTCGTCAAGGCAGACCATATGAAAGTGCATCATCACCCCAAGGCAGTACAGGAAGTGAAACGTCTGCTCTACCTGCACCTGAATTCCAAGCCCGGTGATGGCCAGGTAGTGCAGGCGGTTGTGAAATAGTTTGCTTTACCTGCTACAATACCACCGCACTGTGAGACGCAGGGATGTCGTTGCTCAGGACGCGCAACTTCGTTCACCTTCTGCGTTCCACTTCCATGAAATGTGCAGAAGGATGTCTGTATGCTCCGTCAGCCAATTTACTTGCTGCTCACTGCTGGGTGTCTGCTGGCAGGCTGTTCCAAGCCGGCAACACCTTCGGCAACTCAACCCGCAACCAGCTCAGCCGCTGCGGGTGCGGCAACCGATCAGAATAGCAGTACAGCAACTGCACCAGCGCTCACGCTCGAGAGCAGTACTGCGGATAAATACCAGCAGGCACTGGTGGAATCGCTCAGCTACCTGGCTGACAGGAAGTACGCCGAGGCGTTGACAGCCCTGAAGGCTGCACAAGCTTTACAGGATACCGATATCGTTCGAGAGCAAATTGCCAAAGTCGAAGGGCTGGTCGTAGAACGGGAAACCTTCGACCGAACCGTTGCTGACATTCAGACTGTGATCGATCAAGGTCAGGCCGAACAAGCTGTTGAACTGGTAACGCTGGCATTGGCCCAGTACACCGACGCCAATGAAGCTGTCAAACTGGCAGCGCTCCGACGCCAGGCAGATGCTCTGATTGCTGCGAAGAACGGCGATGCAACCGTACAGGTGACTCGATATCGTCAGCAGGCTGAGAAGGCAAAACAGGAGAATAACCTGCGTGCTGCACTGCTGGCACTGGAGCAGGCCACTGCGGCCAAGGCGGACGCAGGATTGCAACAGGAAGCAGAATCGCTTCGAACGAAGCTTAACCAGTATGATGCTGCACTCGAACGGGCAGCTCAATTACGTCGCCAGCCACAATTGCTTGAAGAGGCCGGCAAAGCTTACGAAGAAGCCCTGCAGATCTGGGACACACTTCAAGTACGGCAGGCATTGGCCGACACACAGCTTGCGATTCAGCAACGTCGAGATCGTTTGGCAGTGGCAAACTTTGCCGTGCAAGGAGATTCCAACCTCGCAGCCAGCAGCGTGGCCTGGGCAGATGAACTGCTGCCCCATTTCAAAAAGCGGTACGACCTGGTGGAACGCAGCCAGATTAACCGACTGATGGATGAACTGAACGCACAAACCGACGATGTACTGACTAATACCAACGGCCAACAGCAAATAGCATCACTGGCCAAGGCCCGGTACCTGGTTGTCGGCACTATCTCACCGCTGGCAGGCATCACCATCCATGCCCGACTCATTGATCTCGAAACCGGCCTCATCGTGCAGACAGCCAAGCTAGTCGCTTCCACTGCTGAAGAAGCCAGCATTAAACTGCCACAACTGGCTGCTCAGCTCATGATGAACGATGAAGAAAAGCTGGCCTATGAACGACAACTCTCTCAGTACGCCCAACCCACGGTGGTCGATGCGAACCGCCAGCCACTGCCTGCAGTTCCTGCGTATCAACCCGGCACGACAACTACTGCCATTCAATACTCCACTGCCAGGCCACCTGCGTTTGGCAATGTACAGGCTGACGACTTCGACCGTCTGCCTCCGATCAATGCCGCTAACTTGCAGGCACCGGTGATCCTTCTCGAACAGGAACGCCCATTGCGCAGTCGGATGCTGGCTGTCCAGATTGAGCTGGGGGATAATCTGTTCCGACGAGGCATGCTCCGTGAAGCGATGGTGCGTTACCAGGTGGCACGAGAACTGGAGCCTGGCAACTTCAACATCATTGCTCGTATTAATAGCTGCCAGCAGTACCTGCCTCCGATACTGGAAACACCGGTGGCAGTGCCCGTGCGGCGTGATCGAGTAGCCTTTCTGAACTTCTTTGTCGGTGGCGATAGTCGCATCGTTTCGCCGGAGTTGTCTACCTGGACTCCCGACCAGTTAATGCCTTATTTCTCTCGTGGCTATGATGTGGTGGATCGCGGGGAAGTCTTCTGGATGATGGGCCGTCTGGGCCTGACCCTTAGCGATGTTCTCAAGGACACCTCCGTTCGTCGCTGGCTGGGCCGTTCACTAGGCGTTCGGTACTTCGTGGTCGGTCGCATTCAAGCCTTGAATGGCATCAGCGTGACGACTTCAATGCTCGACGCTGAACAAGGCTGGGAAGTGGGTCGCGGGCAGATACTCGTTCAGCACCTGCGTGACTTGAAGCTGCACCTGCCTGAACTCGCACGCTTCACCATGATGAGCCCCGCAGAGCGGCAGCGCTTGGAATTGGAAGCAGCAGCGATGGAGGCTGAGTACCTCCGTGCTCAGGAAGCTGCCCGTCGAGGACAGTTATCCATTGCCATTAATATCGGCAAAGCACTCAAGCTGAAGCAACCGCTCAACGTTCGTATTGGGTTCTTGCTCAATGATTGGGAAGAGCAATCTCGACGAGCAGCGATGGAACAAGCCCGACTTCGGGAACTCGAACGTCAACGACAGTTGGCTATTGCTGCACAAATGCGACAGGCAGAATTAGTGCTTGCTGCGGAGCGTGCCCGTCAGGAAGCTCTGCAGCGTGCCGCTACCCTGACAGCCATCGAGAGGCAACGGCAGCGTGATCTCGCTCAGAATCAGCTCCTTTCTCAGGCTCGGATTGCGATACAGGGAAAGAACTTTTCGGTAGCGTTCCAGCTCTTTGACGGTGCTCTGGCATTCCGCCCGCAGGATGAAGTTCTCATGCGGGAGGCAGCACAAGCCCGCCTTCGCTACGAAGAAGAAAAACGACAGGCATTCCTGGCACAGCAAGCACGGCTTGACGAAGCTCGCCGACGTGAAGAACTGCAGCGTCTTTCACTAGCACAACAAACCTGGCAGCAGAATAAGCAACGATTTGATCGTGACGTGCTGGTATCGCTCGAATTCCAGCGACAGCAGGATCAGTCCGAATATCAACGGCTGGTACAACTGGCGGATCGTCTGCAAGCTCAGGGTAGGTTCGATCAAGCTTCTGCCGCACTCCAGGCTGCCCAGCGCATTAATCCCAGCGATGCCACTGATCGCAAGCTGCGGGCAATGCTGATGGAACAAGCCCGGGCCGAAGCCAGGGCGCAGGACGCAGCGAAGCTGGCAGAACTGGAGAAACAGCTAGCCATCGAGACAACCCGTCGGAAACAGGCAGAAGAGCAAGCCAGAGCCAACCAGGCACTCTACCAGGCTGCGTTACAGGCTGCTCTCGATGCTCAGCGCAACCGCAACTATTCAGTCGCCGTCGCCAAATATCAGGAAGCAGGCAAGCTCTTCCAGTCAGATGCGGTGACCAGTGGACTACGAACTGTCCAGCAATCTCAAGCGGAAGAAGCCCAGCGCCTGGCGAGGCAGAAAGCGGAAAACGATGCCAGGCAACTACGCGCAGCTGAAGTCAGCAAGTTGCTGGCGAGTGCCAGACAGACTGAACAGCAGAAGAAATGGGACGAAGCTCTTGTGACGCTGCAGCGAGCAAAAGACCTCGAACCAGCACAATCCGAAGTGCTGGTGGCTATCACACGGGTTGAACAAGCCAGGTTGAAGGCACTTCAGGCACAGGAACAGAATCAGAGCAAGCAAATCGCTTTCTTCCTGGCCCAGGCCCAGGCACGCGCCAAAGCCAGGCAGTATGATGCAGCCATCAAGCTGCTGGAAGGCGCTCCGAAGGATGCACAGATTGATGCGGCGCTGACCAGCATCAGGCAACAGCAACAGAAAGAAGCTGCTGACCTTGCTCTTGCAAAGCAAAAAGACGAGGAAACCCGCCGTCAGACGGCACTTCGGATTCAGGAAGAAGAGCAGGCCAAGCAGAAAGCAACTCAGGCGAAACTCTCCGCAGAGACGGCATTACGATCTGGTGATTTGAAAGCTGCTGAGCAGGCTCTTGCCCAGGCTCGTACTCTCGCCCCTCGTGATCCGGCACTGGTGAAACTCAGCCAGGAACTCACCAGGGCGCAGGCTCAAGCTGCACGGGAGAAAACACAGCTCGATGCCAAAGCCAGGCTCGAGGCAGAAGCTCAGTCACGTCTGGCTGCCATGCAGAAACAACAGGAAGGCAAGGTAGGTGAGATTCTCAACCAGGCCAAGGCAGC
>CAYPJB010000304.1:0-5766 GCA_964410845.1 uncultured Bacteroidales bacterium
AACGTGACATACTGCTTTTCGATCTTGAATGGTGGTGAAGTGAGAGTGCCAGTGGAACCATCGCCCTGAAGGAACGAGTTGACCAACCCTTTGCCGAGGTAACCATCGACATGCATCTGACCGGGGAGAGTGCCACGTGCTGGCCCGGCTCCGAAGGCGGTACCAGTAGTGGTCCAGTTGCCGTATGTCTTGCCTTCAAAGTCAGCCAGGAGGATGTCTTTCGCAAGGCGATCTTGTGCATCACCCATGATGCACAAGAAACCTACCACAACCAACGCAATCATGCTTCGCATTCCACTCTCCGTTACTTCGCCACCTGTTGAGGCGAACTCAGGTAGCCTATCAGATCACGAATCTCATCAGGGCTCAGTTGATCGAGCAGGCCTTCAGGCATCAGCGATTTCTCGGTCTGCTGTTTCTGCTCGATCTCTTTCTGGTTGATTGTCAGCTTCTCAGTCGCTGTCTGAATGGTCAGGCTATCTCCCTGTTGCTGGGTGATCATACCGGTGATGACTCTGCCATTGTTCATGACAAACGTTGTCGCCCGATAATCCTGCGGCACGATGGCGTTGGGGGTGACCGTGTTCTCCAGCACGTAGTCAAGGTTCATCCGCTGGGCTCCCGTCAGTTCCGGCCCGATAGCCTGCCCTTCGCCAAAGAGCTTGTGACAGGTAGCACAGTGCTTGTCAAACAGCACTCGCCCATTCTTGACATTGGCCTGCTTGAGCGTGGCTGGTGTCAACTGGTTCTGCAGTCGGGCGATCCGTTCCTTGAGCGCTGCAGGCGTAGTACCACTTCCCCACCGCTGTGCAACTCGCTTCTTGATGTCAGCAGCCTGCATCTGCCGAAGGGTGACGACAGTTGGTGCCAGCACATCGGTACCGGGAATGAGGTTGGCATCGAGTGCATCCAGCAATGCCCGGGCATAACGGGGCCGAGCGGTGAGGGTGGCCAGGATGTCCTGCTTCTCTTCAGGTGATGAGGTGGGGTATTGCTGGATAAGCGTCGAATAGACTGCATCACCATCAAACTTGGAGAGAGCCTTGATAGCTGCCCGCCGCATCCGTGGCTCCGCCAGCAGTTCCAACACCGCAGGCAACAGTTCACCCGTGGGTTTCAGTGCAAGGATATTCAAACAATGGGTGCGTTCCTCTATGGGTAGCGCCTTGGTACAAAACCGCTCTGCTACTTTCTTGAGCGACTCGGGATCACCGAGGCGGGCGGCGATTTCCTGACAGCGGTTGGCGACCTCAATATTCTCTGATCTTGCAAGAGGATCGAGAATCATCTTCCAGGCAGGAGTCCAGGTTTTCCCATCGATTGAGTTCTCCAAACCCAAGAGAATCGATGCTCGGTAGTGGCTGAAAGGTGCTCCTTCCACCGCCAATTGAGCTACGATATCGAGCGCATCCTGTTTCACGAGTTTTCTGACCGCCCACTCCATCAGCAAGGGATGATGTACCAGCGATTGTACTTTCAGCTTCTTCCATGTTTCGGGATGTACCCATTCTTCAATGCCATTCCAGAAGAGAGTTACGAGCCATTCACAGTCAGTTGCATAGGGCTGAGGTGCGTACCGAAATCGATTCCACTCGGAAAATGCATACAAGCAAATGGTATCTGCAGCTTCTTTTCGTTTCGCCGTAGGTAGTCGTGGCAGTACAGAAGCCATGGTCATCAGGATTGCCCGGTTGTCTCGTTCGATCAACTGAAGATCAACGGGGAGCGACAAAGGCAACTTGCAAACCTGTTCAGGTTGATCGCACGACAACCTGAGTGCCCAACACCGCATCAATTCAGGTTGCTCTTGCTTCCAGTATCGTTCGTAGTCCACCCCCGTCTCGCAGGCATGCAACGTCCACATCGCCCGCAACCGGTTCGGTATCGGCAACTCCTTGTCATCTACCATTGCTGTCAACCCATCCAGTGCAGTGCTCTTTCGTTCTTGCAACAACCGTCTCGCCTGCCGGATATGCCACTCTTTGCCTTGCTCCTTGTGCAGTGCCACTAACTCCGCATCGCTAAACTTGCTCAAGTCCTTCTTCCACGGCTCTGGTGTGCCATACGTGATCTTGTAAATCCGGCCCGTCTTCTTTTGCGTGTTGACATAGCTGTGACACTCGCCAGTGTCGTTCCAGTCAATGATGTAGACGCCACCATCTGGCCCGGGCTTGGCTTGTACACCCATGAACCAGCTATCCTTCACTTTCAACACATCAGGCTTATGACGAGCGATGGCCACGGGGCCTTTGTAGTCGATCTTCTCCTGCTGTAATCGCTTCCCGTGAATGCTCAGGGTGAACAAGCCGTTGTGATATTCCTTCGGCCAGTTGCCTTCCTGATAGATCATCAATCCGCTGTGGGCGTGGCCGCCGAGGTTGTCATCGAACCGACCGCCTTCGGTCCACTTGCCGCCGCCCCAGTGCTTGTGGTCGGCACAACCAGGCAACGGATGGTAGATGTAGGGGTTCGGATCGTTGCCAAACATGCGGATGTAGTGAGCGTTAGGCACCACCTGGAAGACATGGTCAATCACGCAGTTGGTCATGAACCAGTTGCCATACTGATCGTAATCGAGGCCCCACGGGTTGGTGCTGCCCCAACAGACAACTTCAAAGTGTTCCTTGGTCGGATGGTATCGCCAGATGCAGCAGTCGAAGACCTTGCGATGGTCATCGGGTGTACCCGGCTTGCCGACTTTCGACTTGAGCGTGATGCCATGGCAGCCGTAAAGCCAGCCGTCCATGCCCCAGGTCAGATTGCTGACAATGTTGTGTTTGATCTCGGTGTTCCAGCCATCAAGCAGTACCTTGGCTGGTCCCGCCGGTTTGTCTTCGCCCTCATTTACAGGGATAAAGATCATCTCGGGAGCAGAGAGGAGCCAGACGCCACCGAAGCCCAGTTCGATACCGGTAAGATTGCGACCATTTTCCAGGAAGACGGTGCGTTTGTCGTGCACGCCATCGCCATCGGTGTCTTCGAGGATCACCACCCGGTCCTTGCCCGTCCCCGACTTCTGCCAGTTGGGATACGCCTGCGATTCCACCACCCACAGCCGCCCACGGGTATCGATGGTGAACGCAATGGGCTCCACCACATCGGGCTCGCTGGCAAAGCACGTCGCCTTGAACCCCGGTGGCAACTGCATCGTCGCAGCCACCTCTTTGGCAGGCATCGGCTTGGGGGTGGTATCTTCAAAACTGACAGCAATCGGCAAGCACATCACACCAATGATAAGCGTGGAGAGGATCTTCTGCTTCAAAGCAAGCTCCTGCGAAATTCGGAGCCACTACGATACCACGATGACTACCGGTTTGCACTCGATCCAGACCATTTTGTTTGCCACCGGTCAGTGCGCGGTGGAGGCTCACGGAACGAAGTGAAGTACATCAATTCTTCTCGAGAACTGCCACCGGCGACTCGCCGGTGGCTGCCTGCTTTCACTTGCTTTTCCGCTTCGCATTTACGTACACAACGAGTTAGACTAAGACCCCATGAAACCGATTCATGAAGCGTGGCGTTGGCTTGCTTACTTCGTTTCTCTGATGGGAACGATGGTGGTGGTGTTCTACGCCATCTTTCAGATGTCGGTCATGATCCGCTACTCGTTTGTCGACATACGTACATTCCTGTTCGTCTATCTCGTTATCGTCTGGTTCTCTGTAGCTGTGCATGAAATGGGCCATGCACTGGCTGCGTTGCTCGTGAGGTTTCAGGTCTACATCATCGCCATGTGGCCACTCATATTGTCGCTGACACCCAGGAAGTGGCAGTGGTCTGTCAATCAGCAATCTGTTCTCATGGGTTACGTACTAGCTCTACCTGCCGACAAGCATTACCTGGTTCAGCGATACACAGTCTATACCTTGGGTGGACCGCTCTTCACGTTGATGCTGGCCATCGTCACAGGCACCATCTTCATCAGCATGCTGTTTGAGCTCGATGTGGTGTTTCCCAATCCCTACCACGATGTGACCTGGAAATATCGACTTTGTTACTACAGTGGCTTCTGTGCTGTTGTTAACGTGCACGTGTTTTTTGTCACACTAATTCCCAATTACTATGCCAAAGATCATCCCAATGATGGTGCCATTCTTCTTGCACTCTGGACCGATCGGGAGATTCCCCACAGTTTCGATAAGACACGTGATCTGAAGTTGCATGTTCTCGCCCAGCAGATGATCCACGGGCTGCGACCAAAAGAATGGGATCGGGCAACTCTGATGGACTGCCTCGGTAGCCAGCCGTCCGGCACCGTCAACGACGTTGCAGTCTACCGGATGGCCTACTATTACTTCCATGACATTGGTGGCAATACAGTTGCAGAAACGCTGCTGCAGTTGGCAGTAGATGCAGAGCAGGGCAATAAGTATGAACCAGCACCAAGCACGACTTTGGAATCCATCTACTTTCATGCCATGTTCCGTCATGATGGTGTGCAAGGCTGGGAAAGACTGAATGAACTCAAAGTCAATAACGATGCCGACATGCCCACACTGTTGCGCGCCAAGGCAGCACTGCATTTTCTTGATGGACAATATCAGCAAGCTCACGAGCTTTGTAACGAAGCACTACAGTTGCTGAGAGTATCTTCCGATATTGGCGGTTCCCTCGCTGAGGCTGATTGGCTCCACGCTATCATCGACCGCTGCAACGCTGCCCGGCAAAATCTCCCTTCCTGACTACTGGCTCCTGACTTCCGTCTCCTGTATCTTCAATCATTATCCCACCAAGCGAAGAGAAACCCATGACTTACTTTCCCGAAGTAGCCACGAAGATTCAGTACGAAGGCCCCGCCAGCAAGAACCCGCTCAGCTTCAAGCACTATAAGGCGGACGAAGTCGTCGAAGGCAAGACCATGCACGACTGGTTCCGCTTCGCCGTCTCCTACTGGCATGCCTTCCGTGGCACCGGGGCTGACCCGTTCGGCCCAGGCTGTGCCGTGCGTCCCTGGGAAGATGGCACCGACAGCGTCGAGATGGCCCAGAAGCGCGTCCGCGTCGCTTTCGAATTCCTTCAGAAGCTCGGCGTCGGCTTCTACTGCTTCCACGACCGCGATGTCGCCCCCGAAGGCAAGACCCTGGCCGAGAGCAACAAGAACCTGGATGCCGTCGTCAAGGTGCTGAAGGAAGAGCAGGACCGTACCGGCATCAAGCTGCTCTGGGGCACCGCCAACCTCTTCAGCAACAAACGCTACGTCCATGGTGCTGCCACCAGCCCGAACGCTGATGTCTTCGCCTATGCCGCCGCCCAAGTGAAGAAGGCGATGGAAGTCACCCTCGAACTGGGCGGGTCGGGCTACACCTTCTGGGGTGGTCGCGAAGGGTACAGCAACCTCTACAACACTGATATGAAACGCGAGTTAGACCACCTCGGCCGCTTCCTCAACCTCGCGGTGGACTACAAGAAGAAGATCGGCTTTGCCGGCCAGTTCTACATTGAACCCAAGCCGAAGGAACCGACCGTCCACCAGTACGACTTCGATGCCGCCAGTTGCATCGCCTTCCTGAAGACCTACGGCCTGGACAAGGACTTCAAGCTCAACATCGAAACCAACCACGCCACCCTGGCCGGCCACACCATGTTCCACGAGATGCAGTACGCCAGCCAGTACGGCTTCCTCGGTAGCATTGATGCGAATAGGGGTGATCTCCTCCTCGGCTGGGACACCGACCAGTTCCCCACCGACATCTACATGACCGCCACCTGCATGCTCGTCGTCCTGGAACAGAAAGGCTTCGGCACCGGCGGCATCAACTTCGACGC
>CAYPJB010000305.1:0-5755 GCA_964410845.1 uncultured Bacteroidales bacterium
ACTTGATCAGTGATGGCTTGCACCAGGCGTTCCAGTTCCGGTGGAGCTTTCGGGGCAGCAGCGGTTGCGGGGACGGCACATTCAGCCTTGCTCACCATTTCCTGCGTCAGCTTGGCACTATCCCATTCGGGGAAGGCGTACGCTGAGGGAAGGAAATCGCTGTAGCCGGTTCGCAGCATATTGTTGCTGCACATGTCGCAGTTCTCGCCCTTGCCCTTGAGGCGGGGGTCGTCGATGCCCAGACGCTTCTTGAACTCGAGCAATTCTTGAGTCTGCTGATTGGTGAAGTAGTTGATGCGGCCCAGTTGCCTGGCGAGAATCAGCATCTTGCAGTAGGCATCCAGGATTTCGGTGTTGAAGTAAGCCGTCATCAGATCCTTGGCGAAAGCGATGGTGCCATGGTTGGCCAGAATCGCGATGCTGGAATCATTAACGTAAGGCTTGATCGTATCAGCAAACTTCTGAGTGCCAGGCGTTTCGTACTCCGCAATGGGCACTTCGCCGAGGAAGACTTCCACTTCAGGCAGAATGCACTTGGGAATGGGCTCATGGGCGATGGCGAAAGCCGTTGCATGAGGCGGATGGCAGTGAACGACACCCATCACTTTGCTGTTCTCGCGGTAGGCGGTCAGGTGCAGCAGGATTTCGCTGGTGCGTTTCTTGATGCCCCGCAGTTGCTTGCCGTGATAGTCCACCACGCAGAGATCGTCAGGCTTCATGAAGCCCTTGCTGACACCTGTTGGGGTGCACAGGATCTCACGCTCATTCAGGCGGATGGAGATGTTCCCATCGTTCGCCGCGGCAAAGCCCTTGTTGTACAGTCGGCGACCGACTTCACAGATCAGTTCACGGAGTTCACGTTCGCTCGTAGTCATGGCTTACTTTCTTGAGTTTGAGTCAGTGGATAGCTGCAAGCTATCGATGATGCAGGCACAGTAACAATCGAGAGGTACCTTTCTGGGCTTGAATGGCATCGCAGCCTCAGCACCTTCGCTGATGGCGACAATGGTTCCCATTCCGGTACCAAGTTGATCCCAACTGACGAGTTCTTCGCCATCGGGTTGATTCTTTCGCAGTCCTTCGAGGCTGAAGGGATGGACGATCTTCCATGTCGCCCCCTGGAAAGCAGGGTGACAGCGTGACAGCGAGACGGTTCCGATCACTTTCGCCAGACGCATGGTTACCCTCCTTTCCCTTAGAGCACGCTGTGCGTGCTTCCCTGATCTTGTGTTCTTCTCATTCGCAGACACCGAGAGGTGACGAACACCTCTCGTGGTGAGGCACGCACAGCGAGCCCTACCTAATCACAAATCCCCATGACGAACCATCGTACCGGGGAGGTTTGATCATTCATCAACTGCCTGGCTCCTTTGCCATCGCTGCTGATGAGCACGGTATCGCCGATGCCTGCACCGAGGTGATCCACCACGAGTGCCGGGTCGCCATCGTGCTGGCCTGTAATTCCCAGTGGTTGAACGATGAGCAACCTCCACCCCTTCATACTGGGGTGCTTGGTGCTGCTCACTGCTGTTCCGACCACTCTGGCTTGTTGCATCGTAGGGCACGCTGTGCGTGCCTCCCATGGCATTGTGTTCTTCTCGTTGGCTTACACTGCGACAGGTGACAAGCACCTCTCCTGGTGAGGCACGCAGAGCGTGCCTACATGATTCGCATTCCCCCGTTCGTAATCGTGAAGCGGCGTTGCCTGGTGAATGTCAACGGCGTCGTGACACCTTCCCCGGTGGGGGTGGCGATGCTGTAGCTCAGGTAGCCTTCGCCACCGTTGCCGAGGCCTGCACCGCAGGGGCCATTGACGACGAATATCGTGGTATCGAGTTCCTTGGCCATCTTCGTGATGGTGTCGAGGTTCTTTGAGTGAATGAGGGCAGTGTGCTTGTAGCCATGCTCGTACTTCTTGGCCAAGGCAATCGCCTGGTCGACGTTGCGAACCCGGACGAACGGCACGAAAGGCATCATCTGTTCGTGATCGACAAACGGGTTGCTCTCGTCGGTCTCGCCGAAGAGCAGCACCGAAGAAGACCTCATCGAGATACCAGCGGCTTGGGCGAGGACGCTGGCGTCTTTGCCGATGAGGTCTTTGTTCAGCCCAACTCGCAAGGCATCGCCGCCGTAACCGGTGAACGCTACCTTCGTGAGCTTTTCGATCTCTTCCCGATTGAGTCGATAAGCACCAGCAGTCTCCATCGCACTCATCAGCTTGTCGAAGATGGCATCGACAGCGAAGACTTCCTTCTCGCCAATGCAGAGCAGATTGTTGTCATAGGCTGCACCAGCAATGATCGACTTGGCTGCATGGTCGAGATCAGCTGTCTCATCCACTACTACTGGTGGATTACCTGGACCAGCGACGATGGCTCGCTTGGGGCTTTTCAGTGCTGCTTTGCCTACCGCAGGTCCACCGGTCACGCAGATCATGCGGACAGCTTTGTGGTCAAATAATGCCTGGGCTGATTCGAGAGTTGGTTCGCTAATAATGCAGATGAGGTTATCGATGCCGATGGCTTTCTGGATAGCCTGGTTGAACAGTCGTGTGCCGTGTACTGCAATCCTGGCACCGCTCGGGTGAGGATTGATGACGACGCTGTTGCCTGAGGCAAGCATGTTGATGGCATTGCAGGCCAGTGTAGGCAGCGAGTGGGTCACCGGGGTGACAGCACCGATCACACCGAATGGAGCGTATTCGATAAGGGCCACGCCCATGCTACCCGAGTAGGTATCGGTCTTGAGGAACTCGGTGCCGGGGATGCGGTCCGCGACCACGCGAAGCTTTTCGAACTTGTGTTCGAGTCGACCTATTTTGGTCTCTTCAAACTCCATCCGGCCCAGTTCTTCCGCTTGTTCGCGACAGATCTTGCGAATGCAGTCGAGTGCCTTGGTACGATCTTCGATAGGTCGCTTCTCGAAGATGACCTGTGCTTTCGCCGCAGCGTCTACTGCCTCATCGACAGTACGAAAGACGCCATGCTGGTTCGATGGGGAAGATGCTGCAGCAGCCACCTTCTGGCCCATGGCTGCCAGCACTTCCTGAACGACTGATTTGATGAGTGCATCGTTGAGTTGCATGTAAAAAGCTCTCAGCTATCAGCTGTCAGCTATCAGCCAACAGCACTCTGTGGTTCAAGGTTCGATTCATCATTCATGCTTCAACGCGGCAATGCCATTTTGAAGCTGACCGCTGACAGCTGATAGCTGACAGCTAATTGGTTTTGAATACCTGTTTGCCTTCCACTGTCACTTCATCGACGATGCCTACGATGGCCGTATCGATGGGGAGTTTTTCCAGTTCAGGTGACATACGGGCGCTGGAGCCTTGCACAATGAGAACCAGTTGCCCAGTCCCTGCCCCAACGGTATCGACAGCCACAAAGCTGCGTTGCGTCGAGGAGAGTTCGGTCCGGTTCTTGGGATCGACCCGCAGTGGCTCGACGATGAAGAGCTTCTGCCCCGTCATCGACGCCAGCTTCTGCGTCGCAATCACACTGCCGGTAACACGTGCAAGAAACATGGTTCGCCCCGTAGGGCACGCTGTGCGTGCCTCCCCTGATCTCGTGTTCGTCTCGATTCGCAGCACACGACAGGTGACGGGCACCTCTCGATGTGAGGCACGCACAGCGTGCCCTACAGCACTGCGGCTGTTTGTCTCGCCACGATGATCTCTTCATTCGTGGGCATCGTCCAAAGCTCAACGCGGCTGTTCACAGTGTGAAGAGCTGCCTCGCCTTTGGCACTTTGATTTCTGGATGCATCCAGCTCGATGCCGAACCATTGCAGGTTGGCACAGATGGCTGATCGCATCGTTGCTGAGTTCTCGCCAATGCCACCCGTGAAGACGATGGCATCTGCTCCGCCGAGGGCGACCAGGTAGGCTCCGAGGTAATGCCGAATCGCTTCGACATAAACATTCATTGCCAACTGGGCATCAGCGTTTCCTTGCTGGGCAGCAATCTCGATATCTCGAAGATCGTTGCCCGCACCGGACAATCCTTCCAGCCCTGACTTGTTCGCCAGGTCGAAAAGCAACACATCCAGCGTCTTGCCCGTCTTCTTCAGCAGCACAGGCAACGTGAAGATGTCGATATCGCCGACGCGGTTGTTCTGTGGCAACCCCGTCTGCGGGCTGAAGCCCATGCTCGTTGCCAGTGACTTACCACTGTCAATCGCACAGAGTGAACTGCTGCCACCGAGATGACAGGAGATCACCTTTGGCTTCTTGATGACCTCAGCTGACCGCTCAGCAATGAAGCGATGGCTGGCACCGTGAAACCCATAGCGGCGGATACCGAGTTTCACCCATTCCTGGGGAATGGCATACAACTGCCGAGACAGTGGGATCGTTTGATGGAACCCGGTCTCGAATGCTGCCACCAGCGGAATGTGAGGCAACTTCTCTGCGAGGAGTCGCATTGCTTTCACATAGGGCGGGTTGTGTGCCGGGCAGGCGACGTTGTACGCTTCCATGGCGGCCAGCACGTCGGGGGTCACCCGTTGTACTCCGCTCAGCCCTTCCGCATGCACCGCCTTGAAGCCGATGGCTGCGAGTTCCTTCGCATCCTTCAGCACGCCCATCTTGGCATCGCACAGCAATGCCAGGCAGGCCTCGACAGCGGCTGCATGATCAGCGACCGTGCCGATCTTCTCGCTACATCCCTTATCGGTGGTAGCGTAGCTGCGGGCCTTGTCCGAGCCGATCCGTTCGACCCCGCCCTTGGCCAACAACGCTTCCCCGTTCGCCATGTCAAACAGGCGATACTTGAAAGAGGTGCTGCCGAGGTTGGCAATGAGAATGTGCATAGAAGCTCTCAGCATTCAGCTCTCAGCTGTCAGTATCAAACAAGAGTATTCTTGCTGATAGCTGATAGCTGACGGCTGATGGCTATTTGTTGTTCACAAAGAAATCAATCACCGACTCGCTGGGGCGAGGGATGATGTGAGCAGCAACGAGTTCGCCGTTGGCGGTGGCTGCCTGTGCACCGGCATCCACAGCGGCACGAACGCTGCCGACATCGCCACGAACCAGGGTGGTAATGAAGGCATTACCGATCTGGAACTGGGCGACGAGATTGACATTGGCTGCCTTCAGCATCGCATCGGATGCTGCGACAGTGGAGATGTAGCCCTTGGTTTCGATCAGCCCAAGAGCGAGACTGCCTGATGGAGTAGGATTCGCGGCCATTGAGTTAAGTCCTGTATTGTAGGGCACGCTCTGCGTGCCTCACCTTCGCTGGAGTTCGTCACTTGTCTGGTTTCGCTCATCGCTGCAAAGAGATGAGCACATCATGTGGCGAGGCACGCACAGCGCGCCAGGCCGACTATTTCTTCTGTGCTGGCAGAGCTACGCCGATTTCCTCGTGAGGACGGGGAATCACGGACGAGCTGACCACTTCGCCAATGCGCTGAGCAGCGGAAACGCCTGCATCGACTGCAGCACGAACCGCAGCTACATCACCACTGACGAGGGCGGTGACCATGCCGGAACCAATCTTGGTCCAGCCGATCAGCTTGACATTAGCTGCCTTCAGCATTGCATCGCTTGCTTCGATCAGGCAGACCAATCCTTTGGTCTCGATGAGGCCCAGTGCCTCGAGGTTTGCTGCCATGGGGAACTCCAAGTTGAGCTGTCAGCTGCCAGCTAGCAGCTGTCAGCATCGAGCAGGTTACTTTCCAGCTGTCTCCATTGACAGCCGTATGTCTTTCGCCCCCTTCGGGGCTCGGTTCATTCACTCTCTTTACCCAG
>CAYPJB010000306.1:0-5744 GCA_964410845.1 uncultured Bacteroidales bacterium
CATAGCCTAGCTTGTTCTGCTCATCCATCAGGAAGTTCCATTTTTGATTGGCATCTCGTTTGTCGCCCAGAATCGCTTCGGCGTGTATTTCTTCGCGGGTCAGGGTTAACTCAATTCGTCGACCAGTACCTCGCCGGCGTATGGTGAGATTCACGGTGGTGCCTGGTGCACCCGAGATTCGGCCCACCACGTCATCATTGTTCAGATCGGTGGTCTTCTCGCCGTTGATGGCTTCGATCTCATCGCCTGGCTTGATGCCTGCCCGGAAGGCGGGTGTACCCAGGATGGGCGAAATGATAGTGACACGCTTGGTATCGCGGTTGACTACCACCTGCACGCCCACGCCTCCAAACTTGCCTTCGGCCTGCTTCTTGAATGAAGAGAATTCCTGAGGGTTCATGTAGCTGGAGTTAGGATCGAGGCTACGAAGCCCGGCCTGGATGGCAGCTTCGATGAACTTGCGACGTTCTTCGGGCTTGAGTGCTTTGACATAGTTGATGTCGACGAACTGCATCACATCAATCATCAGAGCGATGTTGTCGTAGTCTTTTTCTGTCGAATAAAAACCTTTCAGGAACTGCATGGGCCCCTTGGGAGGGATGAGCCCACCCTGTGCTGCTGTCCATGCAAATGCGGTGAAAGCCAGCATTCCCAGCACCCAAACCAGATTGCGACGAGGCATCAGCAGAGTCTCCCATGACGTAGAGATTATAGCTCAGCCTAAGAATGGCACAATGCGAATCGATCTGGCTCCCCTCTCCCCACTGGGGAGAGGGAATTTGCTCGGCACTAAATCCATCGTCACTATCAACGGTGCTTGATACGATGAGAATATTCGTATACGTAGAGGTCCGCTCGTGAAGGTACTCGTCATTGGTAAGGGAGGGCGGGAGCACGCCCTGGTTTGGAAACTGGCACAGTCGCCACGTGTCACCAAGGTCTTCTGTGCACCTGGCAATGCGGGCACAGCCATCGACGGTACCAACGTCCCCATCGAAGCTGAGGAAACCGATAAGCTCATCCGTTTTGCCAGGAAGGAAGAGATCGGTCTCATCGTGATCGGTCCCGAAGCACCACTAGCTACCGGCTTGACCGATACTCTGCAAAAAGCAGGTCTTCGTGTTTTTGGCCCGAGTAAGCTCGCAGCAGAACTCGAAGCGAGCAAGGTCTTCGCGAAGGAACTGATGCGACACGCAGATATCCCTACTGCGGAGTTCCGCATCTTTGATCACCCTGAACCGGCCAAGCGTTACATCGAAAGTCGCGACTATCCCGTAGTGGTGAAGGCGGATGGCTTGTGTGCAGGCAAAGGGGCTATCGTTTGTTCGACTGCTGCTGAGGCGATGAATGCTCTTGACCTCATCATGGTCAAGGAAGCGTTCGGCACCGCAGGTCGACGGGTAGTGATCGAAAAGCGACTCGATGGTTACGAAGTCAGCGTGCTGGCACTCGTTTCCGGGCGTGGCATTCTGACGCTGCCTCTTACACAAGATCACAAAGCGGCGTTTGATAATGATCAGGGCCCGAACACCGGGGGCATGGGTGCTTACAGCCCAGCGACAACAGTTTCACCGGAGAAGCTGGCCGAGATTGAAAAGACCATCATCATCCCCACGGTTCATGCGATGCGGCGGCGAAAGAGTTCCTTCCGCGGCGTGCTCTTTGCCGGCATCATGATGAGCAGCCAGGGTCCACGGGTTCTTGAGTATAATGTGCGGTTCGGCGATCCCGAGACGCAAGTTATCCTCATGCGGTTGAAGTCTGATCTGCTTGATCTGCTCGAAGCGGTGGTGGATGGCACGCTGGATACCTACGATCTCGACAAGCTCGAATGGGATCCACGGCCTGCGGTCACGGTCATCCTCGCAGCCCAAGGGTACCCATCGACAGGTAGCAAGGGCAAGCTCATCACCGGGTTTGAAACTGCAGCCAAGCTGGGCGATGTGAAGGTTTTCCATGCAGGCACCAAACTGGTCGATAACCGGGTGCTCTCCGATGGTGGCCGCATTCTGTGTGTGACCGCACTCGGCGACACGCTGGCTGCTGCACGAGAGAAAGCCTACCAGGCCATCGCCAAGATCGAATGTCAGGGTACCTACTATCGAACGGATATTGCTCTCAAAGCCCTGACCGAGACAGCACCGAAAAAGAAAAAGAAAGCCAAGGCCGTTGAAGCAGAGAAGACTGAGGAAGTGGCATCATGAACAACATGACACATCTCGGCATGGGCAAGATCGGACTGAGCCAGGCGAAGGAGCCTGCGTTTCAGGATGACCTGAGCTTGCCTGTGGAAGAGCGTGTTGTGAACGTGATCAAGACCGTGTTCGATCCGGAGATCCCCGTCAATCTGTATGATCTCGGGTTGATCTACCAGGTGGATGTCTCGCCAGAGAAAGAGGTCGCGGTCAAAATGACCCTGACCTCCCCCGCCTGCCCCGTAGCTGGTTCGCTGCCCAGAGAAGTACAAGAACGCATCGCCAGCCTCGAAGGGATCAAGTCAGCTAAGGTCGAACTGGTGTGGGAGCCGCCGTGGACGAAGGATCGGATGTCCGAAGCGGCACGGGTGGAGCTGGGGTTCTTTTAGAGTGCAGTCATCACGCTCCGTCGTGATGACAGCGATGGTGAGAGTCGTATTCGCGGCAGTGTTGAAGAGTGCAATCGTTTCGTGTCATCCGCCACTGTTTGACGAATGTGTAAAGCACTGCCACTCATCTACTTGGAAGTAATGGTACCCGATGTATGAAATGCCTCACGTTGGCAGCCCGTGGCGCTAGCCAGGGGAGACCTCGCGACGATAAAAATGATGCTGATTCGGTGAAGTACGTAATGCGATTGCACGTTTCCCCTAGCTGGCGCTACGGGCTGTCAAGGTGGAGACATTTCTCTTTCTCGTGAACCACCTTCAACTCCATTGAAATGCTTAACATTTGCCAGTAAACCAAGCACAAGTCATTGGAACTCACCATGAAACTGTTCTACTCGCCACTCTTTCTCCTGTTCCTCACCACTTCAATCGCCGCACAAGAGAAGATCGCACCGGCTTTTGAGCGCAAGACGGAAATGATCCCGATGCGGGATGGGACCAAGCTTTACACGGTCATCCACACACCCAAGGATCAGAAGGAATCGCTGCCTATCATTATGCAGCGTACGCCTTATGGGGTGGATGGTCGTACGCCGATGCAGGCTTATCTGCGGAATCTGGCGGATGAGGGGTACATCTTTGTCTTTCAGGATATTCGTGGGCGGTTCAAGTCGGAAGGTGTCTTCGACATGGTGCGGGCTCCGCGAGACAAGTCGGTGGAGAAGTCGTTCGATGAAAGCAGCGATACTTACGACACCATCGAATGGCTTACCAAGAACCTGCCCAATAATAATGGTCGCGTGGGTATCCTGGGTATCTCTTACGATGGCTGGTTGAGCACGATGGCTCTGATCGATCCGCACCCTGCTCTGCATGCATCGTCCCCGCAGGCACCGGTTGCGGATATGTTCCTGGGGGATGATTTCCATCACAACGGGGCGTTCCGTCTCAGCTATGGGTTTGAGTATGTGGCTTTGATGGAGACCAACAACAAGACCAGCAACTTCAAGTTCGACAAGGCTGACACCTACGAGTGGTACTTGAAGCTGGGCCCGCTAAGCAATGTGAATGCCAAGTATTTCAAGGAGAAGATGCCGACGTGGAATAACTTCGTCAAGCATCCCAACTACGACAACTTCTGGCAGAAGCAGGCGGCGGCCAAGTACCTGAACGAAGTCAAGGTGCCTACGCTGACCGTTGGTGGCTGGTGGGATCAGGAAGATTTCTATGGCCCACTTAAGACCTATGCCGCTCTCGAAAAGCACGATACCAAGTCGCTGAATTTCAAAGTGATTGGGCCCTGGAACCATGGTGGCTGGGCGGGTGGCAATGGCGATACACTGGGGCCTGTGAAATTCAACAGCCCGACAGCCAAGTATTATCGGGAAGAGGTGCAGGCACCATTCTTTGCCAAGTACCTGAAGGATAAGACCGGCTTCAACGTCGAAGAAGCTTTGACCTTCCAGACGGGCAGCAACCGCTGGCAACGACACAGTCAATGGCCACCCAAGGAGGCTGTCGCGAAGAAACTCTACTTCCGTGAGGATGGCAAACTGAGCTTTGATGCTCCCACAGCCGATGCTGGGCACGATACATATTTGTCAGATCCGAACAAGCCTGTGCCGTATCGTCAGCGTCCGATTCAGCCGACCTATGGGTTTGGTTCCACCTGGAGCACCTGGCTGACACAAGATCAGCGGTTCGTTCACAATCGCCCTGATGTGCTGGCGTACGAAACCGAGCCACTGGAAAGTGATGTCACGCTGACGGGTACGGTTCTGGCCAAGCTCTTCGCTGCTACCACCGGTAGCGACAGTGACTGGGTAGTGAAGCTGATCGATGTCTATCCTGATGACTACCAGGAACGGGCGATGGCGGGATACCAGTTAATGGTGGCCAACGATGTGTTCCGTGGCCGCTTCCGCGAGAGCTTTGAGAACCCGAAGGCCATCGAGCCGGGCAAGGTGAACGAGTACACCATCAACCTGCATTCGCTCAACCATTGCTTCAAGAAGGGGCACAAGATCATGGTGCAGGTGCAGAGCACCTGGTTCCCGCTGATCGACCGCAATCCTCAAACCTTCGTGCCTAACATCTTCGAAGCGACCGAGAAGGATTACCAGTCGGCCACGCAGAGCATCCATCGCTCGATCAAGTCTGCCAGCGGTTTGGAGGTCTTCGTGGTGAACGAGAAGCCCAAAGAAGACAAAGAGAAGGAAGTGAAGCCTTAATATGCTTCGTCCCACCAAGCCTGAGGACACCCCTGCTCTGCTGAAGATTGCGGAAGGCACGAAAGTCTTCAAGCCCCATGAGATCGTGGCGCTGCGTGAAGTCCTCGACGACTTCCATGCAGCACCCCGTGAACACCAGGCCTACACCGAAGAGGTAGATGGCCAGGTGATTGGCTTTGTCTACATCGCCCCAGCTGCGATGACCGAGAATGTCTGGTATCTCTACTGGATATTCATTGAGAAGAGTATTCAGGCCCAGGGGCTAGGCACCAAACTGCTGCTCTTCGCTGAAGAACAGATTCGACAAGCGAAGGGTAGACTGCTTCTCATTGAAACATCAGGCCTGCCTCACTACCTGCCTACGCGCAACTTCTACCTCAAGCATGGTTATACTCTCGAAGCGGTGGTACGGGAGTTCTATGCGGTGGGCGATGATCTCAACATCTTCCGTAAAGCACTATAGTGTTTCGAGTGCTTCACCAGAATAACTTGCCCACAGGGCTTGGACGGGGTGGGCGACGATGAGTTTCGGATGGGTGGTTCGCAGTTGCTTGGCGATCTGAAGCAGACAGCCGGCGTTGGCGGTGAAGACAGCTTGTGGTTCGGTTGCGAGGATGTTGTTCTTTTTGCGTACGCCGAGGCGTTCAGCCATCTCGGGTTGAGTGAGGTTGTAGCTGCCCGCTGCTCCGCAGCAGATTTCGGATTCGTTCAGTGGGACGAGTTGCAGACCGGGGATCAGGCTCAAGAGATCACGTGGAGCCTGGCGTATCTTCTGGGCATGGCAAAGATGGCAGGCATCGTGGTAGGTCGCCCGTATCTTGATGGGATGGGTGGGTTTGATCGGGCCGAGTTCCATCAGGAACTCGTTGATATCCTTCATCTTGGCCTGGAATCGCTTGCCCTCGGCAGCAAGTGGCGAATGTTCCAGG
>CAYPJB010000307.1:0-5693 GCA_964410845.1 uncultured Bacteroidales bacterium
GAGGCCTGCCTGCAATCGCTTTTGAAAGATCTCGTTGCCTCGGGCATCCATGTTGGCCAGGTAGTATCCGATCATCTGCCCCAGCTCGAATTCACCTTCTGCAGCCTTGGCAACCTCCAACGGAGGCTGGTTCAGTGCAGCCATGGCTGCCACGAACGACTTGGGAACAGGCATCTCTTTTTTGTAGATCATGCGAGTTCCTGCGGTTGGCGATTTGCCTATCAGCGTGATGGCATTCTCCTGGGCCTTGGCCTTTAAGAGCTCCTGAGACAACACTCCCAAGGCATTCAGTTGTTCGCTGTAGTCCATGATGTTGGTTGGAGGTTTACCTGCTCCTTCTGCCGGCACACTGATGCTGACTGCCGGGATAGCTTGCTTGATGATGGTGGTCAGGAGATTCTGTGCAAGGTTCACTTTCACAGGATCACCAGACGCCTGTGCCAGCGTGATTCGACAGAGTGCTCGAATAACATCTTCCCGTGGCTCACCTGATTTCACACTGCTGACCAACTGAACCAGCCAGGGGAGCTCTATGAGAGGTTTCTCCACTTTGGGATCCAGTGAAATGAGTGGGCCTGCGATGTTGACTGCATCCAGGGCCATGGCCCAGTTCCAGAGCGGATCAGGACTGGTGACGAGCGATTGGCGGAGCTCAGCAAGGCCATCACGTTGTTTGTCTGCACTCTCACTGGTTTGCAGGAGCCACTCGCCCTTGCTCCGACGCATCACCGCAGCAATTTCTGATGCTAACTTGGGATCTTTCAGCGATGTATCGATGGCTGCAAGTGTATTGCTTTCGATAGCTGAAGCACGATAGCGATTCCAGCCCCACCAGATTGTACCCAGTGCTGCAATGGCAAGAATGGCATAAGTGGCATACTGAATATAGTCGCGAACAGTCAGCTTACGTTTGACGGTTGGAAGCGCTTTGGCTTCTTCGAGTGCTTCCAGGCTGACCTTGGCGACAGATTGATTACCCCAGGCGCCTTCGAGTTTAACCTCCTCTTTCTTGGCCAGACTCGGCCCCTGGATCTCCTTCTCACGCCAGTCTTTCGGTTTGCCTGTATCGAGTTTGGGGACAGCGATGATGCGACGGCATGACGGGCACGGTGCGCGCTTGCCTGCGTGTTCTGATGGCATCTTGATCTGCTCATCGCACTGGGGGCAAGTGAAGTCGACAGTGATGTTTTGCAGATCAGTCTGGTGTTGTACTTTCTCGTCTTGCACCGCTGCGCTGGCGAGCATATCGAAATCGACGATCTCTTCTTCACCGGGCGTGGCGGCTGCTGTCGAAGCCCTGGCTGGCAACTTCAGATCCTCAGCAGAGGGCAAGCGGATGTGCTGCTTGCAACCGGTGCATGCGATTTTCTTCCCGGCATGTCGGGCATCGATGCGAAGCTGTTTCTTGCACTGGGGATTGGGGCAATGGATGCGTATCAGCATGCAGAAGATCCTGTAGCGTACACTTGCATCTTGATCGTTTCTTTACTCGCTTGCAAGTGTTATGTGCGAAGCACTGGTAGAGTTTTTCGTCGCCGTCCTAAACCCTCCGTTTCGCCCATATCACGACCACGGGCTGTCTCTTCCACTTCCCACTTGTTGATCTCTTCAAGCAGGGCATCCACCATCTCTGCTTCCGAAACCGTTCGCAGCATCTCGCCTCGCTTGAAGATCATTCCCTTGCCTTTGCCGGCGGCTATACCCAGGTCGGCCTCCTTGGCTTCGCCGGGGCCATTTACCACGCAACCAAGCACGGAAATCTTCACCGGAGTCTTGCGGCCTTCGAGTCGTCTTTCCAGTTCTGCAATGATGCCTTCGAGGTCGATCTCGAGCCGACCACACGTAGGGCAAGCAATAATCTCGGGTTTGCGTACGCGCCGCTGGGTGGCTTGCAGAATGTCAAAAGCTGCTGCGATCTCAGGTACGGGGTCACCTAGCAGGCTGATACGAATGGTGTCCCCAATTCCATCAAGCAGAATCGGTGCCAGGCCGCAAGCTGATTTCGTGACAGCGTAAGGTGGCTTGCCTGCTTCGGTCACGCCGATGTGAGTCGGGTAATTGGCCTGCTTGGCGTAAAGTCGATAAGCTTCGACGACGGTAATGACATCGCTCGATTTGAGTGAAATAATGAGGTCGTGGTAACCTACGCTTTCTGCTACTTCGATGTAGCGGATAGCGCTATCGACCATGGCTGGCGGACAGGGGAAGCCATACTTCATGGCAAATTCGCGTTCCAGCGACCCTGCGTTCACCCCGATTCGCATGGGGATTCCTTTATCCTTGGCCTTGAGTAGCACTTGCTTATAGCGATCGAGACCGCCGATGTTTCCCGGGTTGATGCGGATCTTGTCGATGGGATGGTCGAGTGCAGCCAGGGCCATCTTGTAGTCGAAATGAATGTCGCAGATGAGTGGAATCGAAATCTGTTTTTTGATTTCGGTCAGGGCGTGGGCATCTTCGGGTTTGGGCACAGTGACGCGAACCAGTTCGCAACCTGCTTCCTCCAGGCGACGGATCTGCTGCACCACTTCATCGACATGGTGGGTGTCTGGCGTTGTCATGGATTGGACGACAATCGGGTTGTCGCCACCGATAAGAACGCCGCCAACGGATACTTCTCGAGTCTTATGACGAGCAAAGCTGGATTGATACATACCAGACATGGGAGATCCTTTTCATCGAACACTTTGCTAATCTATGGCTTTGTGTTGCGGAATAATAGAGGAAGAAAACGAGTCACTATTCTGAGGATAATGAGTGGTGAAGTTGCTTAAACGCATGTCTCGTAACTAGTTATGGCCGAAAAGTGCTGGTGAAAAACTGGTGTTGCGTCACTAGTGTACAGACTCTATACTTCGTCCGCCGCAGGCGATCTGGCTTTGCGGGCACACAAGGATGTGTGCAACAGGCGCTTGTCTCGCTTCCGCACCCGAGACAGGATTTTCGAGGAAGGAACCTCATGCCCAAGCAAGCAGCACCTTCACGTCCCCTCATTGGCATCAATCTCGATTACATGCCAGCCGGTAAAGTTTCTGGCGCACAACTGCGTCTGCACGCTGGCTATGCCGAAGCTGTTTTCGCAGCAGGTGGCATGCCGATCTTCATCCCTCCCGTTTGCAAGGATCAGGAACTCTACACCCTCCTAGATCGTCTCGATGGATTCCTGCTCGCAGGTGGCCCCCTCGATATGGATCCCAAGCGATTGGGCATGGAGCAGCATCCCGCTGTGCAACCCATGCCTGCCAAGCGGGAAGACTTTGACCGAACACTCTGCAAGTACATCATGGAACGCAAACTGCCTGTGCTCGCTGTGGCTCTCGGCATGCATGAATTGAATGTTGTTTGTGGCGGTTCGCTCTACATGCACCTGCCAGAAGACATGCCCAAGGCGCTGCCTCACAAGGATCTCACTGGCGGCCCACATCGTCATGCGGTAAACCTGCTGCCCAAGACGTTGCTTGACAAGATCTACGGTGGTGGGGAAATCCGCGTGAACAGCTACCATCACCAGGCTGTCAAGCAGGTAGCTCCCAAGTTCCAGGTGTGTGCCCTGTCACTCGATGGTGTCATCGAAGCCTACGAATCCACTGATCCCAACTGGTTCTGCATTGGTGTCCAGTGGCATCCACACTCCGAAACAGCTTCCGCACTCGATATGCAGCTGTTTGAATCCTTCATCAGCAATTGTGCTCAGAAGGGTGTGAGCGGGCTGCGGATTGCTGCCTAGTTCATGAAGCTGATCTTGAATACAGGGACGTAAGCATTGCCTACGTCCTTTTTTAATTCTTGAGCCCGAATGCTTCACGCAGAGCTTTCACTGCCATCTCCGCATGCCGTTGATGCACTACCACGCTCACGCAGATCTCGCTGGTGGAGATCATATCAATGTTGATCCCCTTCTCTGCCAGAGCACCGAACATCGTCTGTACCACGCCCGTCTGCGAGCGGATACCGACGCCGTAGATCATGACCTTGGCAATCTCGGCATCAGCCTGTGCCCTGCTCTGCGGACTGATCTTCTGAAACGTGAGTTGAGTTTGCTCAAGGGCTCGTTCCAGATCGGTACGTGGAACCGTGAAGGAAAGTTCTGAAACACCGTTATCATCACTGCTCTGGATGATCAAATCGACGTTAACGCCTGCTAGAGCAATGGCAGAGAAGATTTTGGCGCAATTCCCCGGTATATCAGGGAAATCGCTAATCGTGATACGAGCCTGGCTGACATCTATGGCCACATCTGTGACGACTATCGATTCCATTTCCTGCAATGAAGCAGTTGGAGTCGTCGTCAGGTGGCCATGAAATGTGGGTTTGCCTGTGGAAGCGTATGGGTTGGTTTGCTCACTGGGCAGTTTCAGTACATGAAGGCCGAAAGCATCATGGACAGCTTTCAGTGCCCGCACGCCGTCTCGACGATCGACCAGCACGGTGATCTTGATTTCGCTGGTAGTGATGAGGCGAATGTTAATGTTGGCTTCGGCCAAGGTATTGAACATGCTGGCAGCGACGCCCGTGTGGGTTCGCATGCCGGCTCCCACGATGGAGACTTTGCTCACGGAATCAACGTGAGTGATGCTCGCTCCCAGTTCCGTGGCAATGGGCTTCAGAATTTCGAGGGCTGTTGACATATCACCTTTAAGCAAGGTGAAGCCAATGTCAGCTTTGCCAGCACGCCCTGCAGACTGGGCAATCATGTCGATGACAATCTTTCGCTCAGCCAGGCTTCCGAAGATTCGCTGACTGACGCCGGGCTGATCGGGCACTTCCGCTATGCGGATACGAGCTTCTTCCTTGACGATGGCCACACCGCAAACCGGAGTTTGTTTCGTCCATTCGGTATCGGGTACCACCCACGTGCCTGCGCCATCACCAAAACTATTCCGAACTTCGAAAGGCACGCCGAATTTGCTGGCGAACTCAATGCTGCGGGAGTGCATGACGCCAGCGCCCATGCTGGTGAGTTCGAGCAGTTCTTCGTAACTGATCGTCGGTACCTTGCGAGCACTGGGGACGATGCGAGGGTCGGTGGTGAAGACACCATCGACATCTGTGTAGATCTGGCACTGGGTATCAGCGAAATTGCCTGAAGCCTCGTGCTTCATCGCAGAAGCAAGTGCGACAGCAGTGGTATCCGAGCCTCCTCGACCCAGTGTGGTGATCTCGCCAGCATCGGTCTGACCCTGAAAGCCAGCAACGATGACGATGTTGCCTGCCTCCAGAGCGGACTGCAATCGCCCGGTTTCGATGCGGCGAATGCGTGCTTTGGTGTGTGTCGTATCAGTATGAATGCCAGCCTGGATGCCGGTCATGCTGATGGCCTGGTGGCCCAGTTCCTGAACGCACATGGCCATGAGGGCGATGGAAATCTGTTCGCCGGTAGCCAGCAACATGTCCATTTCGCGGGCGACGGGATTGTCCGTTACTTCACGGGAGAGATCGATTAGTTCGTCCGTGGTGTCGCCTCGAGCACTGACAACGACGATAACCTGATTTCCCTTCTGCTTGGCTGCCACAGCCCGACGGGCGGCCCGCATCATGACTTCCTTCGATGCTACGCTGCTGCCACCAAACTTCTGAACGATCAAAGCCACTGCACGAATCCTCATACGATGTACAATGTGCTTAAGATAGTAGTTTGATTGAGGACATCAAACGCGGATAAGCAGAAGGACACTTACATGCTGGCATTCCTT
>CAYPJB010000308.1:0-5693 GCA_964410845.1 uncultured Bacteroidales bacterium
CATTCCTGCTGTCTTCGATGAAGTGAACCGTGGCCACGCTGATTATGGCGTGGTCCCTCTCGAAAACTCTACCGATGGCCGGATTGCCGATACACTGGATCAGTTCCTCAGCCTGCCGCAGATCCGCATCTGCGCTGAAGTACGTCTCCGCATTCATCACAACCTGTTGGCGAACTGCCAGCAGCAGGAAATCCGCCGGGTCTACAGCAAAGAGCAGGCTCTTTCGCAAACACGCAACTGGCTCAGCAAGAACGTGCCACAGGCCCAGCTCATCCCCGTCAACAGTACCTCAGCAGCTGCCGAGTTGGCACTTCGTGAGCCAGGTGCTGCTGCCGTCGCGAGTCGTCAGGCTGCGGTGCGATATGGCCTGAAAATCCTGTTTGAACACATTGAAGACAATGTTCAGAACGAGACCCGTTTTGCTGTCATCGGCAAGAACATGGCAGAACGTTCCGGCCGCGATAAGACAGCCATCATGTTCCAGACTTCGAACCAGCCAGGCAGCCTGCTCGAAGCACTCTTAGTCTTCAAGAACAATAAGATCAACCTGAGCATGATTGAAAGCTTCCCAGCCCGTTCGGGTAAAGGGGAATACGTGTTCTTTGTTGATTTCGAAGGCCATGCTGAAGATGCCAAGGTGAAAAAGACGCTCGATATGCTGGAAAAGCACAGCAAACAGATCGTGATCCTGGGTTCGTTCACGCAGACCGATGCTTTGGAGTAAAGCAGGCGATCTTGAGCATTGATTCTGCCTGACGCATTGAGTGTATGCGTAGTCTATCTCCAAGGCTGGAAGTCATATGATTTCATGACTTCACTGAAACTGAGCAGAATATGATGTGCATTTGCTGAACAAGCAGTCTGATGGCGTGTCGCTTGCCAAGAGTACGTGGAAATCCGTTTACATCAAGCAATCGTACCCCTTACAATGAGGTTATCTCTAACAAAGTATTCTCATGACCGTCCCCGTCAGTAACCGTCGCAGTTCCATTCGCAAGCGGCCCCGTGTCTGGGTCAGCATCGAATGTCGCAAGCTCGGTGGATGTGGCCCGAATATTGCGGAAGTCGTCTGGGATGTTTCACAGACAGGCATCTGCCTGGTGACCAGCGCCACTGTCAAAACAGGCGACGAACTGGAAGTTTCCATCACCTCCAGCAGTCTGGCTCAGGCCATCAAGACCAGTGGAAAAATCATCTGGATTGACACACTCGATAACAACAAATTCTCCCTCGGTCTCCGCTTTCATCATTGCCTCGATTATCATCAAATCAGTCAATTGACTTTGTAGAATGAGCCATTGCATCTCATTCTCCAAGGACATTCCCCATGATGTTGCGAGCCTGTCTCTTGCTGCTGGCGACGGCGCTGCCTCTTTTCGCTCAGGAAGCACCTCAGCCTCCCGTTGCGCCCACCAAGCCTAAAGAAATCCAGATTCATGGCGAGAAGCTGATCGATAATTACTTCTATCTCCGTGAAAAAGAGAACAAGGAAGTCATCAGCTACCTGGAGAAAGAAAACGCCTATACCGCAACGATTATGAAATCGACGGAGGCACTGCAGGATAAGCTTTACAAGGAAATCCTGGGCCGCATCAAACAAACCGATCTCTCCGTTCCCACTCTCAATAACGGCTACTGGTACTACAGCCGAACCGTGGAAGGCCAGCAGTATTCGATCATCTGTCGCAAGAAGGGAACGCTGGAAGCAACTGAAGAGGTCATGCTGGACGTCAACGAGTTGGCCAAGCCTTACAAGTTTTTCAGTGTCGCAGCACAGGCGGTCAGCAACGACAATCGTTACCTGGCTTACACTTTCGATACCACAGGCTTCCGAGAGTACACCCTGGTCATCAAGGATCTGGAAACAGGCAAGATGCTGCCTGACTCGGTGAAGAAGGTGAACAGCCCAACGTGGTCAGCGGATGGCAAGTATCTCTTTTACACTGTGGATGATGCAGCCAAGCGTTCGTATCGACTCTATCGCCATGAGGTCGGGGCTGATCCGAAGAACGACACGATGCTCTACGAAGAGAAAGATGAACTCTTCCGTATTGGTGTAGGTCGCACACTGGATCGCAAGTACCTGGTGCTCTTCATTGGTAGTTCCGAATCGAGCGAGATGCGAATTTTGCCAAGCGATCAACCGACAGGCGAGTGGTCGATTGTTCGGCCTCGTGAAGATAAGCACCGCTATCAGATCGTCGGCCATCGCAATGGCGAGTTCTTCATCCGTACCAACAAAGATGCCAAGAACTTCAAGCTGGTGAAGTGTGCAGACAAGAAGACCGATACCTGGACCGATGTGATTGCCCATCGTCCCGAAGTGTTGCTGGAGACGATCAACGTCTTCAAAGACTACATGGTGGTGGAAGAAAAGACCAATGGCCTCGACCGCTTCGTCGTGCAGGATTTGAATACTGGAGAGAAGCACCCGATCGAGATGAAGGAACCCACCTACACCCTCGGTGGTGCAGGCAACCCCGAGTTCGACACCAAGACCTTCCGCTACATGTACACATCGTACACCACGCCGATGTCGGTGTATGACTATGATCTGGCCAAGCGTGATCAGAAGCTACTCAAACGGCAGGATGTCCTTGGTGGATATGATCCAGACCAATACCAATCGGAACGCGTTTGGGTGACAGCCCGTGACGGTGCCAAGGTTCCGATGTCACTCGTCTACAAGAAGGGAACGAAGAAGGATGGCTCCGCACCATGCCTGCTGTATGGCTACGGTTCCTACGGTGCAGGTATGTCTGCTACATTCTCTCCAGCACGTCTCAGTCTGCTGGATCGTGGTTTCGTTTACGCTACCGCTCACATCCGGGGTGGAAATGAGATGGGCGAAGCCTGGCACGACGATGGTAAGATGCTGAAGAAGAAGAACACTTTCTTCGATTTCATCGATGCGGGTAACTGGCTGTGTGACAACAAGTATACCAGCCACAATAAGCTGGCGATCATGGGTGGTTCAGCAGGCGGCCTGCTCGTGGGGGCGACGCTGAACCTGGCTGATCCAGGCTTCTGCAAGGCTGCTGTGCTCGAAGTGCCGTTTGTTGATGTGATCAACACGATGCTCGACGAGACGCTGCCACTGACCGTCGGCGAGTTTCTTGAATGGGGCAATCCCAAGAACAAGGAACACTACGAGTACATGAAGAGCTATTGCCCGTACACCAACCTCACTTCTCGAACCTATCCCGCGATGCTGATTCGCACCAGCTTGAACGACAGCCAGGTGATGTACTGGGAACCTGCCAAGTATGTCGCTAAGCTGCGAACGCTCAAACAAGGCAGCGAACCATTGCTCTTCAAGTGCAACATGGCTGCCGGGCATGGTGGATCATCAGGTCGCTACGATGCGATGAAGGAAGCAGCCTTTGCGTATGCGTTCATCATGAAGCAAATGGGGATTGTGGAGTAGTCAACAAAGTATCCAACGGGCGACGAACAAGAGTTCGTCGCTTATGCTATCCAGCTTTCCGAGCTTCTCGTCTATTTTCCTCGCGGTACTTTTGAGCAGACTGAAAGACTTCCTTCATGAAAGGATCGTCTGTCGCCATTCCCACCCAGGCACGCCAGCCCTTCTTCGGTTCACTTGGCTGTATCGATTGCTGCTTCTTCAACTCCGCTACTTCCAGTTCAAGCTGTGCTAAGCGTTTTTCGAGTAGCTTAGTGGTCATGATCATTCCTTTCGTTACCTAGACAATCCTATCATTCGACTGGTTCTCTACCTAGTCAAGAATTCGATGAGTGCTCCGAACCCCGGTATACACTGGCACCGTCATTCACCATAATGACCACTTACCCCAAGGATGATGTCATGACTGCCGAACTGCCCAGTAAATACGATCCCCAATCTTCTCAAGAGTGGTGCCTGAAGTTCTGGAATGAGAAGGGCTACTTCCACAGCAAGCCTAACCCGAAGAAGAAGCCTTTCACCATCGTCATCCCGCCGCCGAATGTTACCGGGGCGCTGCACATGGGGCATGCTCTCGATAACACCCTCCAGGACGTTCTCATCCGCTGGCGACGCATGCAGGGCTACGAAGCCTGCTGGATTCCCGGCACCGATCATGCAGGCATCGCCACCCAGGCTGTTGTCGAAAAGCGTCTGCTCGAAACTGAGAAAAAGAACCGCCACGATGTTGGCCGTGAGGGGTTGGTTGAACGCATCTGGAAATGGAAGGATCAGTACGAATGCCGCATCCTTGGCCAGCTCAAACAGCTAGGCTGCAGTGCTGACTGGGATCGCACTCGGTTTACACTTGATGAGATGTGCAGCAAAGCCGTCCGTCAGACCTTCTTCAACTTCTTCAAAGCCGGCCTCATCTATCGAGGCAAACGGCTCGTCAACTGGGATACCCATCTGCAAACAGCGGTTGCAGATGATGAGATCTACCACGAGAAGACCAAGGGGCACTTCTGGACGTTTAGGTATGCTGTCGTCGATGACGCTTGTAAGCCAACCAGTGAGTTCCTGACCTTCTCCACCACCCGCCCTGAAACCATGCTGGCCGATGTCGCCGTCGCCATCCATCCCGATGATGAACGGTACAAACATCTGCATGGCAAGAAGCTCCTCTGCCCCTTAGTCAATCGCATCATCCCAGTTGTTACCGATCCACTGCTCGTTGATCCCGCGCTGGGCACCGGGGCCGTCAAAGTCACTCCTGCGCACGATCCCAATGATTACCAGTGCGGCCTGCGTCACAAGCTCGAAATGCTCAGCATGATGAAGGCTGATGGCACCATCAGCGAAGTCGGTGGCAAATACCAGGGCCTCACCATGCCCGAAGCCCGCAAGGCTGTTGTCGCCGACATGGAAGCCCTCGGCTTGCTTGAAAAGGTCGAAGACCGCGAGATCGATCTGGCCCACAGCGACCGCAGCAAGACCCCGATTGAACCGTTCCTCAGCGATCAATGGTTCGTCAAGATGAGCGACCACGACGATGGCCGCCCAGGCTTGGCACAACAGGCGATGGATGCCGTCACCACCGGCCGAGTCAAGTTCTTCCCCGAACGCTACTCGAAAACCTATCTCGATTGGTTAGGCGAGAAGCGAGACTGGTGTATCAGCCGCCAACTATGGTGGGGGCATCGGATACCGGTTTGGAAGAAGAGTGGGCCAATGCATTTCAACTACGCAAGACAAGGGAGGAATGAAGGCGGGACAATTGAATGGCCAGAAAGTAAATGGTCTAAACTAGGTGCTTACCATAAGAGTGAAGTTGGACCCAATATTAGTGACTCAAACTACCACGATGTTACTGAATACATCTGCCTGCCACCTCTTTCGGACGTAAATGAGAAACAGATCATATCCGAACTCGAAAGTGAGGGATATGAACGCGATCCCGACGTCCTCGATACCTGGTTCTCCTCCGGCCTCTGGCCCCACTCCACGCTGGGCTGGCCCGACAAGACACCGGAGATGGACTACTACTATCCGACAAGTGTTCTCGTCACCAGCCGTGATATCATCACGCTCTGGGTCGCCCGCATGGTATTGATGTCGCTCTCGAATCTGGGCGAGGTTCCGTTCCATCACGTCTACATCCATCCCAAAGTCCTCGATGGCTTTGGCGAAGGGATGAGCAAATCCAAGGGCAACGGCGTCGATCCGCTCGATGTCATTTCCATCTACGGCACCGATGCCTTGCGCTTTGTCATCTGCTCGATGGCTACCG
>CAYPJB010000309.1:0-5685 GCA_964410845.1 uncultured Bacteroidales bacterium
GCATCGATACACCACCACCACCGGAGTTCTCAGAAGAAGTACGCGAAATGCTTCGTCGCCAGGAACTCGCGAAGAAGGGTGACGGCAATAAAGATAAAGAATCACCGTCACCTGCGTTCCTGCAGTCAGGCACCGTGGTCAACGGGCCTCGTTAGCAACTACTGGCTTCTTTGAGATCGCCACCGAGGAAACACAATGTCGCTGCTCCAGGTTCAAGGATTGGAAAAGACTTACGGACGACGCAAGGTCGTCAATGGCGTTGGTTTCCATGTCGAGCAGGGTGAAGTCGTTGGCCTGCTCGGCCCCAATGGCGCAGGCAAAACCACCAGTTTCCGCATGACTACCGGCATGGTCAAACCGGATCGTGGCAAAGTCACCTTCGTCGAGAAAGATGTTACCCAGTGGCCCATGTACCAGCGGGCACGTCTCGGGCTGGGTTACCTGTCGCAGGAATCAAGCATCTTCCGCAAGCTCACCGTGGAACAGAACATCCTGGCCATCCTCGAAGCCATGCCTGGCCTGCGGTCATTGCAAGGCAAGCGGCCTAGTGCTGAACAGCGACGGGAAATCGCACATGCCAAGCTCGAAGAATTCGGTCTACTGCGTCTGAAAGACAGCATCGCCCAGACACTCTCTGGTGGTGAAAAGCGTCGACTCGAAATCGCACGATGCCTGGCAACCGAACCCTTGCTGATTCTGCTGGACGAACCTTTCACCGGTATCGATCCCATCACCATCAGCGAAATCCAGGTTATCGTTCGCAATCTCTGTAAGCGAGGCATCTCGATCCTGATCACCGATCACAACGTCCGGGAAACCCTTCGCATTACTGATCGTGCCTATGTCATTACTGACGGTGCAGTCGTCGCACAAGGCACTGAGGTCGAGATCGTCAAGAATCAAACCGTCATCGCCCGCTACCTGGGGCAGAACTTCGCTGAGGAACACCAGGGGCGACCTGTGATGGAATCTACTCCGCACGTTCTGAATATGAACGCACAGTCGATGACTCCCAAGCAGACCATTGAAGCTGTGCTCAGCCACGAACGCATCTTTGAACTGATCGAACAATTGAAAACGCCCGAGCGTGAGAAGAGCGAGCGGGATCTGCTGAATATTGGCCGGCCAGCCCTGTCACAACTGATTGAAGCCCTGGAACGTCGCGATCTCGAACTTCGCCGGATGGCTTATCACGTGATCTGTCAAATCGAACCGCACGCAGGTGATTTCGATGCCTATGCACCGGAAGCCCAGCGAAGACAGCAGATTGACCGCATCCGCGATCATGTACTGAGGCGGGCAGCATAATTGCTGGCATTTCACGGCGTCCCAGTTCGCACCGTCCGCAACAGCTCTTCTATTTTGTCCCGCCCCATCTGCTTCATCATTCGCTTGTTCCTGCGTGGAATTTCTGCCATCTGCCTCGGATCGGTGGCGACTTTCGAAATGCTCTCTTCTCGCAGCAAGTGCAACATCGGGTAGGGTGAGCGGTTGGTGTAGTTCTCTACCGAGTCGATGTCAGCATCGTCGAACTGATACTGGGGATGGAAGCTGGCGAGTTGGATGGTGCCTTGATGGCCCAGGCGTTTCAGTTGTTTGTCAGCGAGGGCGAGGAAGTCGACGTAGTCGAGAAAGTCGTTCAGAACATGGGGATGAATGATAATGGTAGTTTCAATCGACGAATCGTTTCGATGTGCCAGGATTGCCAGTTCTGCTGAGAATACTTGAAGGAGTTCTTCCTGATCTTGCGTGTCGGTGACGATATAGCGAATCTGATCGTTCTGAAAAACCCGCTGGGCAAACGGGCAGAGATTAAGCCCAATGACTACTGCGTTGATCCAGCGCTTTGTGTGTTCAATGATGTCGGCTTCGGACACGATTCACCGTCTAACTTCTCTCGTCCCCGGAAAAAGCGATAGCAAAAGAATCCCACCTAACCTCCCCTGGTAGAGGGAGGAGGAAGGGACTTCTCTAGTGAATTCGCTGAACCTGCTTACTTCTTCGGGGAAGCGGGCTTGGGAGTTGTTGCAGCTTTCTTTTTCTTTTTCTTGTCGTTCCGCTGGGAATTGTTGCCCTTTGCCATGTGAGCCTCGGTCTGAAGTAGCGATTGTCTGATGGCACCAGCTACATGCTGGCACACGTCCATCTGCTTGTTCTACGATTCTTTGCTGAATCGTCGTGCCTCCCAATGCTTTGAGAGATGGTAAATTACGATAGTCTGTACTTTCTGCTCGATTCTTGTTGGCAAATCCGGTACGCTGTAGCCACAGGCAGATCGTCTGCCTGCCTGCCTGATTGATAATCCCACCTTAACGCAGGAGCGTGCTCGTGTCTGAAAGCAAGTTGTCGCCTACTCGTCGATCCGTGATCCAAGTCGGCGTGGTTGCCGCCTCGGCACTCACCGGAGTCAGCATTCCTACTGTTCATGCTGGCGAGAATAACACCATTGATGTCGCCCTCATCGGCTGCGGCGGACGAGGCACCGGGGCAGCCATTAATGCCCTCTCGACCAAAACCGGGCCTATACGTTTGACCGCCATGGCCGACGCCTTCAAGGATCGACTGACCGGCAGTTACGACAACTTGAAGAAGCGAGTTACGGAAGAAGAACGCCTTCAGGTGAAGGACGAGAACAAGTTTGTCGGCTACGATGCCTTCAAGAGTGCCATGGATGTACTCAAGCCAGGCGATGTGGTGATTTTTGCGACACCACCTGCCTTCCGCTGGCCATTCTTCAAGTACGCCATCGAGAAGAAGCTGAACATCTTCATGGAGAAGCCTATCGCAGTAGATGCCCCTAGCGGTCGCAAAATGCTGGAACTGGCTGATATCTCCGAAAAGGCTGGCCAGAAGGTGGGCGTCGGCCTGATGTGCAGGCACTGCGAATCCCGCAAGGAATTGTTCAAACGTATCAAGAATGGCGAGATCGGTGATCTGACTATGCTGCGTGCCTACCGCATGGCTGGCCCAACCGGCCTGGCATTCGCCAAGAAACGAACTCCCGACCAGAACGAACTGGAATACCAGATCCGCAACTTCCATGCTTTCCTCTGGGCTAGCGGCGGTGCCTTCAGCGACTTCCTCATTCACAACATCGATGAATGCTGCTGGATGAAGGACGCCTGGCCGGTAAAGGCTGATGGCAAGGGTGGCCGTCATTATCGTGGCGAGTACGTCGATCAGAACTTTGATACGTACGCTGTCGAGTACACCTATGCCGATGGAGCCAAGCTCTACCTGGATGGTCGTACGGTAGTCGGCGCCCGCCAGCAGTTTTCCAGCTTTGCCCATGGGACCAAGGGTTCAGCTATCATTTCGTTCTCGGGTCATGCTCCTTCACGGAGTAAGATGTTCAAGAACCAGAACATGACCACCGAGAACATCATCTGGAAATGCCCACAGCGTGAGCCCGATCCTTATCAACTCGAATGGGACAACCTGATCCAGTCAATTCGTGACGATAAGCCCCACAATGAAGTTCGCCGTGGCGCCATGGCAAGCCTGGTGACCTCGATGGGCCGACTCGCTGCCCACACGAATCAGGAAGTGAAGTGGGAAGACTATCTCAAACACACAGAGGACTTAGCTCCTAATGTGGACAAGCTCAACGAGAAGTCCCCTGCCCCGGTTGTAGCGAATGCTGAAGGCATCTATCCAGTGCCTCAGCCAGGGAAGCTGAAGAACCGGGAGTATTAAGAGGTTTACTTTCAATACGAGATAACCAGTGCGTCGAGCGTAGGCTCGACGCTTTTTTTTGCTATGCAGCTGATAATCAACTTCGCTTGACACAAATCCATAATCACGCTACATCGGGCAAACCAAATCTGGTTATCCAAATCTGGTGACAAGGAGGTCGCAAATGGCTCGGCCGGCTGCCAAGCAATTGACGGAGCGTGAACTTGAACTCATGCACATCTACTGGCAGCATCAGGAACTGAGTGCTGCTCAGGCCCGCGATCTGCTGGCTGAAACAGGCCGCGACCTGGCATATACCACTGTCGCCACCCTTTCACGCCTTCTCTGTGAGAAGGGGTATCTCGATCAAGTCACGTACGAACGGCCCTTCCTGTACAAAGCGGCTCAAGCGTTTCAGAACGTCTCCAAGCGACTGGTAGGCGATCTGGTAGATCGGGTGTTTCAAGGTTCACGCACCCAATTGCTGCTAACCCTCGTCGAAGATCGCAAGCTCACGAGCAAGGAACGTGCGGCACTATTGAGCATTCTCAACGAACAGGAGGCAGGCAAATGATCCTGCAAACAGCCTGGGAACTCCTGCTTCAGGTAACACTTTGGTCAACAGTGGGGATTGCTCTACTGTTCGCAGTCCATCGCTGGTGGCCTGAACGACTGGCTAACCTGGCGTGGCGGTTTCTGTTGGGAATCATTGTGCTGACCGTGCTCGTGTGGATTCCCTGGCCGCGATGGATGGCAGGCAGATTATCTGTTGCTGAGCACACATCGGTGCCATCGCAGCCAGGTGATGCTGGTCCTGTCACCAGTAGCTCTCCAGGAATATCGTTCTCCCTTGCCTGGCAAACCTGGCAGAAATGGGTACCTGCGGTTCCAGCTGCAAGTACATCCACTTCAGCTGCATCCTACACGCTCACCTGCCCGATGGCGCTCGGCATCCTTGCTGCTGCAGGCATGTGTCTGGGTCTTTGGCGATTGCTGGTTTCGTATCGATTCGTGCAGGCTCAATTGGAAGCAAGTCAGATCATCAGTGATCCGTTGTTGTTGGAGCAATGCAGCCAATTGGTTAGGAAGCTAGGTATCCAGAAGGGTGTGCAACTGCGTGCTTCGCCGATTCTTCATTTGGCTGCGACAGTGGGCACTTGGCAGCCTGTGATTCTGCTTCCCCATAAGTGGACAACCTGGAACGAGGCCGAATGCAGGACGGTGCTGGCACATGAACTCGCTCACATACAACGTTCCGACTATCTGTTGATGGTGCTGACACAACTCATTGCCATCATCTATTGGTTCCATCCGCTGGTGGGTTGGCTATCCCGTTACATGCGTGCAGGGCAAGAGCTGGCGGCCGATGCCCTGGCGGTACACGTGCTGGGGGATCGTACTTCCTACCTGCAATGTCTCGCTCGGCTGGCGCTCGTTCAGGATGGTGTGCGCTTGCCTGCTCCGGCCAGGCTGTTTCTCTCGCCGGAGGTTTCACTTTTGAGGAGGATTGTCATGTTACGTGAAGGATCGCGTGGAGTGTTGAAGCATGGGCGAATGCTTCGCTGGTGCTTGGCTTTAGTGGTGTTGATTGCAGGCTTTGTTGTTGCAACACTACGGAGTGGAGTGCAGGCTGATGATCCCGTTCGGAGCAATACCAACGATAGTAAAGACCAGAATTGGCAACGGTACGTTGATGCTGATGGTCCGGGCTTCGTGGTCTTCCGACCTACAAACTGCATCTCACTCGAATCAATGCAGCCGCATCGCGAAACGCTCAATGATCTCTTAAACAAACAACTTTCCAGTGGCGGTATACCATTCGATGCTCTTGAGTGCATCATGGGTAACTTGGTCATACAACCCAGGAAAAATGGTGTCGTTGGAACTGGTCATGCTGATTTCTACGGGAACTATTTTCGCTTTCGTACCGCTGAAGCAACTGAGTCGTGGCTGAAATTTTTCATTGAAGATAGTCAGGCTGTAGAGCGACATGGCAGGAAATGTTATCAA
>CAYPJB010000310.1:0-5674 GCA_964410845.1 uncultured Bacteroidales bacterium
GCATTGCGACTGCGGGTGAAACTACTCATGCATTTAATCACAATGCAACCATTGACAAAGTCAATGAGATCGTTGACAAGCTGACAGATCATGCCAAGTTCGAAGAAGCATCCAAACAACTGCGTGAAATCCTGGAAAGCGATGCTGTCAACAAAGCCAATGGGCGGACAGCGGTCCTGATGGCGATTGCTAACAAATTCAAGGAAAGCAACAATGCTGGTGCAAAACAGTTCATGCAGAAGCTTTCGAGAGACACCTCTAACGGTGCCCTCGCACAGGCAGCTCTCAAGGTTTATAACGAGAACTTAAAACAGGAAGGTGAGAAAGACATCGCCCTGGAGACCGACTCATCCGAAGAGCCCACCAACTATCTGCCCAATAAAGTCGATGTCGTCTTCAGCCTTGGCATGAACAAGTTTCTGGACAGCGAGTACAAGAAGGGTGTCTTCAACATCGGCGCATTCCGTCCTGAAGATATCGACAAGCGTACGGGCCTGCCTTCCAACTCCATTGAACAGTTCATCGTTGGAGGCATGAAAGACTTCAACCAGGTCGTTGGCATTATTCGCACAAACAGTTCATACAACTGGGATGAGTTCAAGAAAACTGTGAAACTGGAAGATAACGGCACGACCATCAAAGGGAAGACCTATTATCTCGGCAAGATTGATTTCATGACGGAGTTCCTGGGGAATCGCATCCCTGGCATTGACGCACTCAAGGAAAAGGCTGCATTCTGGCGAGTTGACGCCAAAACCATCGTTTATGGCGATGAGACTACGATCAAAGATTTAATGGAGAATCCTCCCGAGAAGGATAAAGCACCGCCTGCACCTGCGACTGCTTCCAACAGTCCACCTCCTGGTGGAGTTGGAGTTCCAGCTGGTGGACCACCTGCTGGTGATGGGGCGACAGGAAGTGGTGGCGGAGTGACTGGAGGTGGTTTGTCATTAGGTTCTGCAGGCGGAGCCGGTGGTGATGTTGCTCCACTTGGTGGAGCTGGTGGCAAAAACAATACAGGAGCGGGTGCCGCTGGAACATCTTCACCTGTCGAAACACAAAAGAGTGAGCAGTACAGCACTATCGATGCAAAACTGCGTCGTTTAATTAATCTGACCAAAGATCAAAAGCATGATTCACTACTGGTATTTGCTGACAAGACGACTTCCAAGGTACCAACTCTGCTCAACTACGTTTACTATCTTGATCAATTGCCAGCGACACGCAGTAAAGAAGTTGATGCACTGGTTCTGGTTCTGCCTGCCTCAGAAAAACCAACTCTGAAACTCGGCGTGGCCTGTAAAACTCGTTCAGTGGTACGTGATGTCTCCACTGACATCGAAAAACTGCTGACTCGCATCGGTAAAGAAGATCTGCAAGAGCTGTTTGGGTTTGACTTCAAAATGCGATCAGCTCAACAAGGCACTCAGGAAGGGGCAGGCGCTGGCGGCGGCTTCATGGCCGGTGGAATGGGTGGCGGCGGTGATTTGGCCACAGGTGGTGGCGGCGGTGCTGCCAGTCCGCCTCCTCCTCCCAAGGGTGGTGGTGGTTTAGGATTGGGTTCTACCGGCGGAGGTGGTGATTTGGCAGCAGGTGGCGGTGGCGCAAACCAACCTCCTCCCCCTCCTGGTGGTCGTGGTGGTGTGACTGGTGGCGGACGAGGCGGTATGGGAATGGCCGGTCGCGGCGGTCAAGCGGCTGGCTTGGGAACCGGAGCACCCATGGGTGGACTTCCCTTCGGAGGGGGTGCACCACAAGGCACTGCTGAAGAAGAACAGGAAGGTGATCTGGGTGGTAGTTTCATCGTTGAACGCTCTGATGAATACATTCTGATCACAGCAAGCATCAAAAGTCCCATGTCGGATTTCATTGACAAGCACATGAAGTCATGGATGCAGAAGATTCGTGGAAGCCAGGAAATGGCGAGCGGGAAGTTCCGCTTTGGCGACCTGGCTGCCAGCATCGAATATTACAAGAACGATCTCGTTCGCAATAATCGTCCCATCGCGTTCCCACAAGGTGCATATCCCCGCACTTTCGATGCGGAACGTGGACCTCGTCCTTATCCTGCTCACGAGCGCGTCAGCTTCCTGAGGGAAATGCTGCCTTATCTTGGCGACGACCGCTACTTCACTCTTCGTGAAAGCATCGATGCTGAGAAATCGTGGAACGATCCAGGCAACATCAATTACGCACGTATCCTTGTACCTCACTTCCTGAACCCAGCAAGCGGACCGGAAAGCAGCTATGTCAAGGTACGCGGGGTAGATTCACCGTTGGCGGTCACCCACTTCGTTGGCATGGCAGGTGTCGGTCCAGATGCAGCCTATTACGGTAAGAAAGATCCACGTGCTGGTATTTTTGGCTATGATCGACAGACCTCACTGGATGATGTCAAAGATGGCCTGGCTAACACGATCTATATGATCGAAGCTGATAAGGCATTGCTTGGCCCTTGGCTGCAAGGTGGAGGAGCGACGGTCAGAGGCACCAGCATGGCCGGCAACGATATCGGTCGACGTGGTGGTTTCTCGTCACCCAATTACAGCGGCAAGCAAGGTGTTTGGGTACTGATGGCTGATGGATCCACTCGATTCCTAAGCAAGGACATTTCGCCAGAAGTCTTCAAAGCTCTTTGCACTATGGCTGGGAGCGATTCTGCAGGCGCCATCGATTTGATCGCTAATAAGGTTAGCCTCGAAGTATCACCTCGTACTGAAACTGTTTCAGCGATCGCCACTTCAACCAAGAGGAAGATTGCCAGCGAGGAAGAAGCTCCAGTAGCAGCTCCGAAGAAGTAACCACACTGTTATTCAACAAAACGTCCTGAGTTTACTCAGGACGTTTTTTTTTTATTGCCAGCGGTAGGCTAGTCCCTGACCTGCATCAGTGCTAATGCCAAGCAGCGGATTCCAAAATGCTTCCTGTTGCAACAGACTGCCATATCTATCACGAAGAATCTGCCGGTACGTATCGTCCTGCGAATCTACTGAACGACTAGCCGATTCATGATGGATCAGCCTGACCTGTGGCACCATGATCGATTGGTATCCACGCTGTTTCAGTTTTAAGCAAAGATCAACATCATTGAATGATGTTGGCAGATGTGCTTCATCAAGCCCACCGCATTCCAGAAACAGTTGTCGGCGAACCATCAGACATGCACCAGTCACAGCGGATACCGGTCGAGTGAGCAAGCTCAAACCACGATCGATTCCATCGAACATGCTTGCTGACGACAAGTGGCGTGCAACGGCAGCAGGTTCCAGTATGATGCCTGCATGCTGAATTCGCCCATCGGGAAACAGCAGTAACGCACCTACAGCCCCGGCCTCAGGCTTGCTGGCTTGTTCCACTAAACGTTCAAGCCAGTCATCGCTCAACACTTCAGTATCATCGTTGAGCATCAACAGATATCTGGCATCTGTTTGGCTTGCAGCTCGGTTATTGAGTGCTGAATGGTTGAATGGCATTTCCATTTTCAGCAATCGATCAACCGGACAGTATCGCAGATAGTCTAAAGTAGCTTGATCAGAAGAACCATTATCGATCAGGATGATTTCGTAATCAGAGTACCGGGTTCGTTGACGAATGCTGTCCACGCAACGCTTCAATAACGCATGATTGTTCCTGGTGGGTATCAGGATTGCAACCTTTTGAGAATCGCTTCGTGGCCTGATCGTGAAAGTACAGGGACGGAATCCTTTCTCGACATCCCCATCTACCTCAGCTCGCCTGACTGATGCTGTGACAGCCAATTCACCTCGTTCGTGACATCGCTCGTTATTAACTGCGTCGGCTGAGTGCCCTCCAATGCGCCAGTGATAGAAGACTCCTGGCACATGCACCACCCGGCAGCCAGGCTGATCTGTTACCCGGAGGGCCAATTCCCAATCCTGAGTTCCATCAAATGAGCTGTCGCACAGGCCAGAGCGATCCAGCATGCTTCGTCGATACACGCAAAGATGCCCGGCATACATCATGCATTTCAGTAGTGCGGGCGACCATTCAGGCTTCAAGAACGGTTCAACTCTCTCACCTCTGGAATCCAGACGATCTTCATCGGTGTAATAAAGATCCGCAGGCTGCTTCTGCATCTGTGTAGCAATGGCCTCCAGTGCCTGAGGGTGCAAGCGATCGTCTTGATCCATGAAGGCGATGAATTCGCCAGAACTGGATCGAATTGCCAGATTGGTTGCATGCGAAATACCCTGATTGCACGGTGAGGAGACAACCTTGATCCGCTGATCCTGTTCAGCATACGTCAGAAGAAGTTGCGATAAATCAAGGCTATCATTGCCATCGTCACTGATAACCATTTCCCAGTTTCGATACGTTTGATCACGCACCGATTGAATAGCTTCAATTAGATGCTGATGCCTTGGCCGGTATACTGGCATGGCTATTGAAATCACAGGCTCATGTGTTAGCTGAGGAAAGTGGTGCCAGTCGTACGATTGCAGCCAGTGTTGATACTCACGATTGCTGCCATGAAGATGCACTGGCAAATCATTGCTGTCCTGTCGTGTGAACTGATTGACAACGAGAGGCGAATGAATTTCAGCGAGGTTGTCCAATTCATCAACAGCGACGATACGCACCTGATGGATACCGTTCTCAAGCAGTTCAGGTGCAGGACAGAAGCGAAAACCTAAAAGATCATCCCGTTGAAAATGAGGAAATGTCAGGTCCACATCAGGGCGTTTCACATCGGGTCTGGTTGTGGCAAGCAGTTTGTTTCCAACCCATACTTCGAGTCTCGCGATAGGGGCATCCCGGCCTATTACCCATCCTGTAATTGAACCAAATCCAGTCAGCAGCGGCACGCCATCTAAAGCAAGAAGTATGGTTGGCTGCTTCTTCCAACGTCGATAGAAGCGCTTAGACCCACGCCAGGCAAAGGAAAGAGTGTCAAAGAGTGGCCCACGGGGCCTAGCCTGCGGATCAGGCCCGGCCCATGCATGATACAACTGCTTCACACGATGCTTGGCCCAATTTCGGAGCATCATGCTGCCTCACGAGCGTAGCCTCGACTCAATGATTCAAAATGCCAGAGTCGAGCAAAAGGCGTGATGATAACCTGCAGGCCCTTCTGCCTGACACGACTACAAAGGTCTACATCGTTCATCGTGACAGGAAAGCGATGATCGAACCCCTGTATCTCTTCGAACAGTTTTCGTCGAATCATCAAACAGGCTCCTGTCACAGCTGGAACACTTCGAATGCGGCGAAGCTCGTTCTGATGACCGGCGTGTGTATCCGATAGATGCCGATAGGGATGAACCCAGGCACCACCCGATCCCGTAGGTGCAAGGCCTGCATGCTGAATGGTGCGATCCGGGTAGAGCAGGGTGGCCCCGACGATGCCGACGCGTGTGTCGCTGACGACTTCGAGCATCGCTTCCAGCCAGGCAGGCTGCATTGCCATCACATCGTTATTGAGGAAGAGCAGAACTTCACGATGCACCACTGCAGCCCCGGCATTGCACAGTCTGGCAAAGTTGAATGGTTCATCCAGATGGATTATTTGAGCACCATGCTGAAGACGACAGCGATGCAGGAAATTTTTGGTGCGTTGCTCAACACTACCGTTATCGACGAGCACTAGTTCTGCCTTGGGTACAGTGCGGTGCAATGGCAGCACACATCGTTCCAGCAGTTCGTGTTGATCGCG
>CAYPJB010000311.1:0-5609 GCA_964410845.1 uncultured Bacteroidales bacterium
GTGAGCTGCTTGCCAGCACTGGCTATGAGTTCTTCACGCACTATCTGCCCAGTGGTACAGCCTTCTACCGCAAGTACAAGACGCTGACGACGGTGTTGCTGCGAAGCAACTGGGCTGACCCGCTGGGCGTGACTTATGTGCTGGCTGCCACCACGAGTGATAAGACGCTCTACACCACTGCGGCAGGGGAAGCGTAGCAGCGATTGCACCCCTAACTCCTCTCCCTCCAGGGGAGAGGGGAGCATGGTCTGGACTCTCATCATCGCTGTCATCACGACGGAGCGTGAAGACCACTAACTAACAACCAACAAACAACAACTTGGAGAGAAACATGAGTATGCGACATCGGTATGGCCAGCAGTGCATCGTCCGGGTGGCTGTCGATTCTGCCACAGCAATTGCCATGGGCGACCTGGTCTACCTCGACACCGATGATGCCAAGCCTGCCAGCAGCGAGACCTGGTCTACGGATCTCGCGGGTACGCAGGCTGCATTCAACAACCACTTCCTTGGCATCGCCCAGGCAGATCATGCAGCCAACAGCGGTGCAGTGCTCGACTTCCCAGTCGACATCTCGTCAACGTCAGTCTACGAGATGGACTGTGATTCCGAAGCCCACGAGATCGGCGACATGCTCGCACCCATTAAAGCCACTGGCAATGCACTTGTCCCCAACCAGTTGAAGAAGACCACTACAGCAGCGGGAGGCTGTGCCCGCTGCATGCGTCGTGATCCGTCAGCACGCGATACGGTAATGGTCCGCTTCCAATCGGTGTACTGGGGCATCAACGACGCCGGCAGACAGTAGCAGTGCGTTGTGGCAGGGTCGTGTTGTACTCAACTCGACCCTGCAGATCACGCGAGACATTTGCACACCCACAGGGTCAAGCGGAGTACCGCGTGACCTTGCCACAGCATCTCAACTCTCAACTCCGTGAGACACACCATGCAACCCCACATCCTCCTCACCTACATTGTTGTCCTCGTCTCGCTGGTCGGGGCGGGGATCACGTCTCAGCTCGAAGAACAAACCCGCTTCCTCGTCGCAGTCCAGGCGCTCTTCGCATCCGAACAGCCGACGGTGCTTCGCGATCAGCTGCACTTTCTCTGGGTCGCTGGCGGAGCCATCCTTGGCGGCTATGTAGCGGTGGCGCTGCGGAACATCACCGGGCTGATGCACATCGTTAAGTGCTTTGCTGTTTCGGTGGTGACCGCTGTCGCCCTCGCTCCCTATCTGCTAGTCACCTACTTCGCCCACACCCTCGGTGCTGAAGCCTGCTTCGGCCTGGGGTTCCTTGCAGCAGTGGCAGCCTGGCTGCTGTGGGAAGTACTGGGAATCCTCGCGAAGCGACTGAAGCGGGCAGTGAAGGAGCGAGGCTGGGCAGGGATCAAAGACGAGATCATTCCATCGCGCAGTGATAGCCCGCGCGAGGGAGAGAAGTGACCCATGCTCCCCTCTCCCCTGGAGGGAGAGGGGCCGGGGGTGAGGGGGAACAACCGAGAGTCCATCACAACTATTGCTGCAAGGTTGCGAACACCGGCGATTGCAGTCCCCTCACCCCTAACCACTCTCCCGCCAGGGGAGAGGGAAATCAGACACACTAATCCAAAGGAGAACCCCAATGCGCCTTGTTGCGCTACTGTTCATATTCTGCGCACCGCTGGCGACTTATGCCCAGGTCATCGTGGGTGATGCAGTCTCATCGAACGATATTGCCCAGGCCCGTGCCACCTTGGAACGGGCTACCCCGAAGACGCTGACCCTCGAACCGGGCGAGTTCGAGATCATCGAACCAGCCAAGACACTTTCGCAACCACTCCTGTGGCTATCGAGTGATGACACCATTTTGCAACGCATCGATGTGGCTGCTAACCAGCCACTCGGCTTGTGGATGAAACGTCGAGGCGAACCATCAACTAAGCTGCATCAGTTCCCCGCGAAGCCCATCGCCTGGGTGATCCTGATCGGTGCCAAGCCAGGCATCGCGAACATCACCATCATCCGCAACGGGGAGAACAACACTGCACCCGCTGTGGTCGATACGCTCGTCATCACGGTGGGAAGTGTGCCACCACCTGTAGAAGATGAGTTTACCAAGTCGCTTCGCTCTGCTTTTCTGAAGGATCAACAACTGGGGCAAGCGGACCAGCGCTGGCTGACTGCTCTCGCAGGCATCTACGCTACCGCTTCCCAAAATTCACTTGTCACGATCAAGACAGCCAGCGATCTCGACACGCTCCTCATCACCGCTCGGCAGCAGACGGGTATTCCTGAGCCGGAGAAGATGCTCCCCAACGTCCGCCATCGGCTTCGACAGGAACTGCTGAACCAACTCCACCTCACCGATGCCGATGCACTCCAACCACTCTCGGCTGAGATGAAGCAGCGTGCCCGGCAGACACTCGCCCGCATCGCCCAAGCCCTGGAGGTACTTCCATGAGTTCCTTTGTCCCACAGTTCGGACGCTGGGAAGACCCTCACCACACCGAAGCGTTCTTCGCCGCTCAGCCTCACCCGACCATTCGCCAGGCTGCTCCCGCACTGTTCGAGCAGGATGACAACGCCGATGTCGATCTCTGTGCCATATACGAACAGACGACCGGTGCGCGCTGGAACAGTCTGAACCAGAACCCGCGAGGTTTCTGTGTCGGGTTTGGCAACGCCAAGATGTGTACGCTCTCTATCGCCATGATGGCCCATGCTCGCGAGATCGAGTGGCCTGGGGCTGATGTGGCAGTGGAGCCGATCTATGGTGGTTCGCGGTTTGAGATCGGCAAGCTCAAGCATCGCTCATCGTTGCATCGTGGCGATGATGGTTCGGTGGGTTCGTGGGCAGCGGAGTGGCTGCTCGAATATGGCGTGCTGCTGAAGAAGCCTTACGGCAACGTCGATCTGTCGCGTTACAGCCTGGAACGCTGTGCCCTCTATGGGCAAGCCGGCGTGGACGACAGCATCGAAGACGATGCCCGCGAGCATCCCATTCAGCAGATGGCACTCTGTGAAACCGGTGAAGAAGCCTGGCGACTCATCGGCCAACTGCATCCGCTGGTGCATTGCTCGAACCAGGGCTTCAGCATGCAACGGCAACGCGATGGCATTTGTTCGGCTGATGGCAGTTGGGCTCACTGTGCCGGCTGGTCGGGGCGGTTCACGCTCAACTCCGGCACCCGCGTCTTGCGTTACGACAACTCGTGGGAAGGCCAGGCCGATGGTACAGGCTACCTTGGCTCTACCATCACTGTTCCGGGGCGATTCGGCCCCATCCCTCTCAATGGGAATCAATTCCTCGTTCCACTGGAAGTAGTGGATCGCATGTGCCGTTCGGGTCGCGAAACCTATGCGATGACTGGCCCGCTCGGCTTCACTCAACGTCGTCCTCTCTTTTTGATTTGAGGTGTACCATGTCTTTCCGTTTCGGTTCGCTCATTCAGTTCGATGCCAGCAAGATCGACAAGACCCAGCTTCGCCAATGGCTCGTTGCTGGGGCCAGGCTGCTGGAACCCGCGATCATCACGCCGGGGAACATTGACCAGTTCCTGGTTGACCAACTCGATGGCCTGTTCCAGCGGATCATCGATAGCATCAGCACCCAGGATGGCGCCATGATCGTTGGTACCGATGGAGCCATGCTGATGGCAGGCGAGTTGCCGGTGAGCATGCAGGAGGTGAGTCAGTACCTGGCCCGTTTCCCGGCGATGCCTGATGCCTGTCGAGAGTTCCTCCGCGAGAATCTTCGATTGATTCGACGACTGCAGCGATTCAGTGAGAGTGATCAGCAGATGATCGTGAGCAATCCTCTGCTGCTGATTGCGTTACAGACACTCTTGCCGTTGTTGTTTCAGTTGTTGCTGAATCGGTTCAAGTAGAATGTAGTCATCACGCTCCGCCGTGATGACAGCGACGGAGAAATGCGTCCCATACTCCCCTCTCTCCCTCCCGGGGAGAGGGGCTGGGGGTGAGGGGTTGTTACTCGTGTTCAGCCGATAGCGAGGGACCTCTCGCGACATGGGTGCGTCAATATCCTTCGCCAGGTAATCATTCTGCCATCGCGCGGTCTCCCCTTGCTTGCGCTGCGGGCTGCCATGGAGTTGTACGCTCACCAACGCAGTCATCACGACGGAGCGTGATGACTACTATCATAAGTCCACTATCTTAGTCATATGTCCGAACGCTTTTATCTACCTGACGAACTGATTCCTGGGCCGTTCTCCATCACGGGGCCGGAAGCGCATCATATGGCCAACGTCCTTCGCCTGAAACCTGGCGATGGAATTACGCTCTTTAATGGCAATGGCCATGAGTATCCAGCTCATATTGAATCGGTGCATAAGACGCAGGTGGAAGTCCAGATCACTGGGGAACTCACGACTCAGACCGAACGGACTCGGCGAGTGACGATAGCCTGCCCGCTGCCCAAGGGGGACAGGGCCATGTTCCTGATCGAGAAGCTGACCGAGCTCGGTGTTCACACCTACATACCGATCAAAACCCGTCGCAGTGTGGTGCATCCCGGTGAAGGGAAAATGGACAAGCTGCAGCGCTATGTGATTGAAGCCAGCAAGCAGTGTGGTAGAAACGTGCTGATGCAGATTGAACCGATGTTTTTCTGGGAAGAGCTTGTCACTATTCCGAAACCGGTCAAATGGTTTGCTGATGCCAGCGGTACCGATATCTCCACGATCCATGAAGTTCCAGCAGGTGAGATTCTCATTGTGCTGGGGCCGGAAGGTGGATGGACGGACGAGGAACGCCATGAAGCACGTTCAGCCAGTTGGAAGTTAGTGAAACTGGGCCCTGCCATTCTGCGTCTTGAAACGGCGGCTCTTGCTGCTGCTACTCTCAGTTTTTCCAGGTGACGTATGCCCCGTGTCTTGATCACACCCACGACCCTCAAAGGTATCGAAGGCAACTATCTACAACTGCTTCGTGATGCGGGGATGGAAATCATCACTCCGCCTGAACCTTGGGATCATCAGCTACGGGAGGACGAGGTACTTCAGCAACTTGCTGGAGTGGATGCTACGATTGCAGGCATGGAACCTTACAACGCCAAAGTGCTGGCTGCTCACCCACAGCTCAAAGTGATTGCCCGGGTTGGCGTCGGCTACGATGCAGTCGATCTGGCTGCTGCCACGAAGCACGGGGTGGCTGTCACCATCACTGCCGGGGCCAATCACGATACGGTAGCGGAGCATGCCTTCTCGCTGTTGTTGGCATTAGCGAAACAGGTGGTGACCGATGATCGCACCGTCCGCCAGGGGAAGTGGATTCGCCATGTGACGATTCCCATTCGCGGGCAGACGCTCGGCATCGTCGGCCTGGGACGTATCGGCAAAGCGATGGCGTTGCGGGCTCTTGCCTTTGGCATGAAGGTGATCGCCTATGAACTGAACCCGGATACGAGCTGGCTCGCGCAGCATGCTGTGACTTTGACAGATTTGCCTACGCTTCTGAAGCAATCGGATGTCGTCAGTCTGCATGCCCCAGCGACACCAGAGACGAAGCATTTGATCAACGAGAAGACACTGGCGTTGATGAAGCCGACTGCCTTCCTGCTCAATACCGCACGTGGCGGCTTGATCGATGAACCAGCTTTGGTGGCTGCACT
>CAYPJB010000312.1:0-5607 GCA_964410845.1 uncultured Bacteroidales bacterium
TGTTCGCGTACTTGGCCATTACGCCACGTTTGTACTTGGGCTGGCGGGGTTTCCATTGTTCACGACGTTTGTTGAGTTCAGCTTCCGAGAGCGTGACGCTGAGTGTGCGGTTGGGAACATCGAGGGTCACCACATCGCCATCTTTCAGCAGGCCGATGGCTCCGCCGACGTTGGCCTCGGGGGCAACGTGGCCAGCCATGAAACCTCGCGTGGCTCCACTGAACCGGCCATCGGTAATCAAGGCGACGCTGTCACCCAGGCCAGCACCCATGATGGCACTGGTGACGCCCAGCATTTCCCGCATGCCGGGGCCACCCTTGGGGCCTTCGTAGCGGATGACGACGACATCGCCTGCTTGTATCTGGTTCTTCTGTACTGCAGCGAAGGCGGCTTCTTCACTATCGAAACAACGTGCTGGGCCCGAGTGTTTCGATTGTCCTGAAGCAGAAACTTTGACCACGCAACCTTCGCTGGCAAGGTTTCCATGCAGGATGACGAGACCACCGGTAGCTTTGAAAGGCTTCTCAATGGTGGAAACCACTTCTTGTCCGGGGGCTTCTTTGGCAGCTTTGGCTTCATCGCCGAGCGTGCGACCGGTGACGGTCAGGCAATTGGTGTGAACCATGTTGGCATTGACGAGCCGTTGGGCGACCAGAGCGATGCCACCGGCACGATGCAGGTCTGCAGCGACGAAGCGACCAGCAGGTTTGAGGTCCGTAAGCAACGGTGTTTTCATGCTGAGATGGTGAAACTCATCGATATTAAGCTTCACCTCTGCTTCGTACGCTATGGCAAGGAGATGAAGCACTGCATTCGTCGATCCACCAGTGGCTGCCACGCCGACGATGGCGTTTTCAAGAGCTTTCTTGGTCAGAATGTTACGTGGTTTAGTCTGCTTCTTCACCAACTCCATCACCAGTTCACCACAGCGATATGCAGCTTTGGCTTTGGCAGGATCGTTGGCAGTGATGCTGTTCAGCCCCATGGGAGAGATGCCCAGGAACTCCATGACAGTAGCCATGGTGTTGGCGGTGAACTGGCCACCGCAGGAACCTGCACCGGGGCAGGCCTTGTCTTCCAGATCCTTGAGTTGCTGGAGCGAGATCTTGCCAGCCGCCTGGGCACCAACTGCTTCGAAGACATCCTGAATGGTGACATCTCGCTTCTCGTACTTGCCCGGATCGATCGACCCGCCGTAGAGAACAAGGCCAGGCAGGTTGAGTCGGGCAAGAGCCATGACGACGCCAGGGTTGGTCTTGTCGCAGCCGGAGAGACAGACGAGGCCATCGAGATGGTTGCCACGGGCAACGAGTTCGATGGAATCAGCAATCACTTCCCTGCTGATGAGGGAGGTCTTCATCCCTTCAGCTCCCATGGTGATTCCGTCAGAGATGGAGACCGTGTTGAATTCGAGCGGGGTTCCACCAGCGGCACGGATGCCTGCTTTCACATGCTCAGCGAGTTCGCGGAGGTGATAGTTGCAGGGCCCAATTTCGGTCCAGGTGTTGGCGATGCCGATGAGGGGCTTGCGCAGGTCATCGTCCGACAGTCCAATTGCTTTCAGCATCGCCCGTGCGGGAGCCCGACTGGGACCTTGAGTGATGGCATAACTGTTCAGTGCTTCTGGCATAGTGTCTCGCAAACGAAAAAAGCCACCTCGTTTTGAGGTGGCTTATGTGTCTTCGGCTTGTGTGCTATCGCATCGCCTAGACCATCACCACCTCCGGGGAAAGTAGAAGTACTTTCACCAGAATGGAGAGGCCAATAATAATCGAAGCGACGAGCATGATGTCCGGTTCGAGGTTGAATGTCGTTCGTAAGAGGATAGTTGGTCAGGAAGAGATTGTCAAACCCAGTTCATGAAAAATACCGGGTTCACACGGGTTCTTCACAGTGTGGAGTGACTACGCTTAGAATGCGCATTGTTCATGGCACTCTCATGATGTTCTGTTATTCTTAGTTATGAAATAGTTAGTCAGCTAACGATGCAGGGAGTTTCTCTTGCTCAACCATGATGTCGAGAGCAGCATCAGCTACTGGGCATTTGTCGTTTACCGTGACTTCGAGCGAGCACTGAATGAAGAGCTCGCGCCGCATGGCATTACCCTGCGACAGTCCCAGGTACTAGGTTGGCTGGCTCTAAAGCATGAGTTGACACAGGCACAGCTCTCAGAATTGATGCGACTGGAACCACCGACACTGGTACGGATTCTGGATCGCATGGAACGCGATGGCTGGATCTGCCGGCATGCTGATACTGTGGATCGTCGTAAAAAGTGGATCAGGCCGACAAAGCAAGTGGAGCCCGTCTGGAAACAGGTTCGCCATTGCATCCATCGCGTGCGATCTCGCGCAGCTCAAGGCATTAACGCCAGGCAACAGCAACAGGCTCTGGAGGTATTGACATCCATGCATGAGAATCTTGCCAAGTCAGCCGTGATCGATGAAGCCCATGGAGTATCGACCAGATGATACGTCAGACTCAGTATGTGGTCGGATACATTCTGATGGCTTCGCTTTTTGGTTGTGGCAAACCCAAGCCTCCCGCTGCAAGTCCAGGTTCGGTACCAGTCATGGTGGCTGCTGCATCCACGAAAACGGTGCCTGTGCAGTTCCGTGGCATTGGGAATGTCAAAGCCATCTCGACCGTTGCTGTGCGGGCTCAGTTTGGCGGACAACTCACGGAAGTGCACTTTAAGGAAGGAGACTACGTTAAGAAGGGTCAAAAGCTATTCACTATCGACCCGCGAATGTACAAGGCTGCAGTGAAACTGGCGACCGCTAATCTGGCTAAGAGTAAGGCACTGCTGAAAGGTGCTGAACGAATACTCGAGCGTGTCGAAAGGCTGAGCGGAGGAGCAGTCTCTGCAGAGGAGATTGATGTTGCCCGTACTGCGGTGGATAGTGCCCGGGCGGTGGTTGCAGCCGACGAGGCGGCTTTGAATACAGCTCAAGTTCAGGAAACGTATACCGTCATAAACTCGCCTCTCGATGGACGTACCGGCAGTCTTAATGTGACAGCTGGCAACCTGGTCGCTGCTAACGATGCCACGCCTCTGGTAGTGGTTAATCAGGTCAGTCCCATTTATGTCGCTTTCTCCATTCCGGAACAACAACTCCTTGCTGTCACAGTTGCCCATCGCGAAAAACCTCTCAAGGTACTGGCTAACCTGCGAAATGGTGAACCACCCATCGAAGGCGTGCTTGCGTTTATAGACAATGCTGTCGATTCGGGAACCGGCACAGTGCATTTGAAAGCCGAGTTCAAGAACGAAGACCAGAAACTTTGGCCCGGCCAATTTATCGATGTGGTGATGACCATTCGCGATAGGCCTGGCAGCATCGTGATCCCAGCTGCTGCTGTTCAGTCCGGGCAGCAGGGGGAGTATGTCTATGTTGTTTCATCTGGGAAGAAGGTGCAGATGAGACCCGTCGTTGTTGCTTTTGAAGCTGATGGAGAAGCCATTATTGCCAGTGGGCTCACTGCAGGAGAGTCAGTCGTCATCGAGGGACAACTACGACTCGCTCCCGAGGCATCAGTTGAGGTGAAGAAGCCTGGCATCCAATCAGTGCCCACAAGCACAACACCCGCTGGAATGGGGAAGAAGGAATGAACGTCAGTAAACACTTCATTCTTCGCCCGGTGATGACGACATTGCTAACGGTGGGGGTCGTCCTTGCCGGGCTGCTCGGCTACTTCTCACTTCCCGTGAGCGATCTGCCCAATGTGGATTTCCCGACTATCCAGGTGACTGCTACTCTTCCTGGCGCCAGTCCCGAGACAATGGCAGCCGCTGTGGCAACACCGCTGGAAAAGGAATTTACGACGATTGCGGGACTCGATAACCTCTCGTCCACCAGCGCCCTTGGGATCACATCCATCACTCTCCAGTTCGATCTCGATCGCAACATCGATGCAGCTGCCCTTGATGTTCAGTCAGCCATATCCAAGGCTTCTCGTTCACTGCCAACCGATATGCCCAGTCCGCCTGCGTTTCGCAAGGTGAACCCGGCAGATTCGCCGATATTGGTTTTGGCGCTTCGCTCCAAGACATTGCCACTCTACGAAGTGAACGAGTACGCTGAAACCAACATTGCCCAACGCTTATCGCTGGTCAAAGGCGTTGCCCAGGTAGTGGTATTTGGACAACAGAAGAAAGCGGTGCGTGTACAAGTTGATCCCAATCTGCTGGCTGCTCGACGCATCGGCATCGACGAAGTCTCTGCTGCACTACAGAACGCCAACGTCAATCTGCCTACGGGCACCTTCCAAGGAAGACAACGAGCATTCAATATCCAGGCGACAGGCCAGTTGACTGATGCTGCTTCATTCCGTCCCATCATCGTTGCTTACAGGAATGGCAACCCGGTCAGGTTGGACGAACTGGGTACAGTTATCGATGGAATTGAAAATGATCGGGTTGCGGCCTGGTTCAGCGAACGAGATCTAGATGGCAAACCCGGAGAACTGACTCGAGCAGTTGTCCTGGGAGTACAGAGGCAGCCCGGCGCTAACACCGTCGAAGTGGCGGCTACAGTACGTGGATTGCTCCCCACGCTGCAGGCAGAGTTGCCCCCTGCAGTCCAACTTGCCATTCAGGTTGATCGATCGATTCCTATCAAGGAATCCATCGACGATGTGCAGATTACACTACTGATTGCCTTTGCACTGGTAGTTCTTGTTATTTTTGTATTCCTTCGCAATTTCAGTGCAACTCTCATCCCAAGCCTTGCATTGCCGGTGTCGATTGTCGGCACCTTCGGGGTGATGTACATGCTGAATTACACCATCGATAACTTCTCATTGCTGGCACTGACGCTGGCGGTTGGATTCGTGGTGGACGATGCCATTGTCATGCTCGAAAATATTGTCCGCCACCTCGACATGGGCAAGACGCCGATGCAGGCTGCACTGGATGGTTCAGCTGAAGTGGCGTTTACGATTGTCTCGATGACAATCTCTCTGGTTGCGGTGTTCATTCCAGTGATGTTTCTCAAAGGAATTGTCGGCCGGCTCCTGCTGGAGTTTGCAGTGACAATCTCTGTTGCAATTATTGTCTCCGGATTGGTCTCAGTCACCCTCACGCCGATGCTCTGCGCTTTGTATTTGCGAGGAGGCCATAACGCATTGACAGGCAGGAAGCCGGGACTCTTTTTCCGCATCACAGAACGTGGATTTGATCTGCTCCTGGCTGGCTATGCCATCACATTACGATGGACCTTGCGTTTGCGATTCCTGGTGCTGCTGATATCCTTCGCTTTCATAGCAGGAACAGCCTACTACCTCGTCGTCTTGCCCAAGGGTTTCCTTCCCTCGGAAGACACCAGTCAGATCTATTGCACTACCGAGGGGCCAGAGGATGTATCTTTCCAGGGCATGATTGATGCACAGTCTCGTGTAGCTGAAATCATTCGGATGGATGATAATGTGGCGGCGTGCAGCAGCAGCCTGGGTGCGGGCGGACCTACAGTATCGAGTAATGGCGGACGCATGTTTATTCGTCTGAAGCCACGACATGATCGACAGTTGTCTGCTGATCAGATCATCACCCAGTTACGGAAAAAGACCTCGGCGGTGCCGGGGATCAAGGTGTACTTCCAGAATCC
>CAYPJB010000313.1:0-5578 GCA_964410845.1 uncultured Bacteroidales bacterium
GAAGTCATACGACCGTGCACCGAATTAAAACCGTGTGATTGCCCAAGAAAGTAAGTCGGCGTCTTGGACGAACAACCAATACCGGAAAGTTTGGCTACACGGTGTGGCTGGATTGACAACTCATAACAAGCGCGAACAATCGCAGCAGAAATTGAATCGTGACCACAGCCGGCGCATAGCGTCGACAGCGACCCTTGAGGAACCAATAACTGAGCAGCGGCAGGTTGTCGGCCTTCTTCACCGGCTGAAAGCAATAGCCACAATGGGAACCGGGCCACCAGAGACTCTTCTCGAGCGGCATACGGTAGATGCAGACATTAAGAAAACTTCCCACCATCGCTCCGAAGATGAAGATGATAGGCATCAAAGCAATCGGATATTCGAGCGGCCTGGTGAAGAAACTATTGATGGTGTACAGATCCATACCTAAGCTCGTGACAGATGGTGCAGAATAGACGCTAAGCTATCATCCATGTTTTGAATGCCAGTGTCCACCTGATAGTGAGCAGTGGCTTCATACCAGGGGCTGCGTTCTTTCAGCAGTTTGGCAATTTCATCTCGCAATGGCAGGTTGGTTAACGCCGGTCGGATGCCCTGATCCATTGTCAGTCGCTGGTAAATCGTTTCCAGCGAAGCTGTCAGCCAGATAACTGTCCCGGTTGCTCGCAGTATTTCACGATTCGCTTCTCGCAAAACGATTCCACCCCCGGTCGAGATAACTTGTTTCGACCCTTTCGATAGCTCCGTCAGTAGTTCGGTTTCCAATTCACGGAAAGCTGCTTCACCCCGTTGAGCGAAGATCTCAGCGATGCTGATGCCGTGACGCTCAACGATGAGTGCATCCATCTCGATGCACTGATACTGCAATGCAGCAGCTAATCGGGGAGCAAGAGTAGTCTTGCCTGCACCACGGTAGCCGATGAGGTAGACGTTAGTCATCGACTCTGGTGTATTCCATTTCGTAGTCGTCCACTTCGGGGGGCTTGAGTGGCAAGCCGGGATTCACCGAAACGGGCGAGATCACTTTGCGAACTGCGGTGAGCATTGCATCGACAGGTGCTGCCTGTCCGGTGAAGTGCTTGAATTGCTCAGCAGCCTGGCGAATGAACATCTCCACACCAGTAACGACCTTGCAGCCTCGGTCGCGGGCTTCGCGGATCATCATCGTGGTTTCGGGGTTATAAACACAATCCATTACTACCAGACCGGGTCGGAACACGCTGGGGTGGAGAGGACTTTCATCAACATTCGGATGCTGACCTACTGGCGTGCAGTTGATGATAATTTCACAATGCTGGGCATTGCGAGCGTTCCAGTCCACCGCTCGGCAACCGATTTCATCCGCTAGCCCTAATCCCTTCTCCATGGAACGGTTAGCGATGATGACCAGGGCCCCTTCCTTGTGCAGGCCATGTGCTAGCGTACGGGCTGTACCGCCTGCTCCCAGGATCAGCACCTGTCTACCGTGTACCGAATCGCCCGATTCCATGTCTGCCATGGCAGTACGGAGTGCAGCAAGTGCAGCGGGGTAGTCGGTGTTGTAAGCGTAGAAACCATCCGAGCGAGGTACCAGGGTGTTACCTGCCTTGCACGCTTTGACGATATCATCTCGTTCATTCGCAAAGTCGTGTACCATTTCCTTCAGTGGCATCGTCACGCTGTAACCACTAACTGGCACCTTGGCCATCATCTGGATGGTGTCGATGAAGTCGTTCTGGGGCACTTGCATGGGAACGTAGACTGCATTCATTCCCACGTGCTGAAAAGCAGCATTGTGCGCGATCGGACTCATGCTGTGAATAATCGGATCACCGACAACAGCATACACTTTGGTCTCTTTGTTGATCTTGTCGTAGTGGTAAATGTTCTTCATCTCGTCGAAAGAGAACATTCCAGGAGCAATGCCCCGTTCCTTGTTGAAGGCGGCATAGGTGAATGGTGCTCCATACTTGGCGCCGAGGATGCGGGTTGGCAAGCCGTAATCACCCATGGCGATAGCGATGGTAGGCTTCTTGCCATGCTTCATCAGCCTCATGACTCGCCACATATCCTGGGGCTTGTCAATCTTGACAGCTACCTTCAGAACGTCAGCATCCTGATGGTGCATCTTCTCGAAGATCTCTTCGAGGTTCTTGGGGATTTCCTTGGGATTGTGGTAGCTGACAACTCTCTTTACCTGGCCGAATCGTTTGAGCTTGTCAGCAATATCAGTTTCGATGTCTATCCAATCAAACCCACCGACGATGGCGAGCCGCATGAGCATCTGCCGCTCATCTTCGGTCTTCGACCATCGTCCGCCATCTTCTCGTCGGCGGATGGTGGCAATCATCGGCACCTTCTTGACAGCTAGGAGACGTTTCAGATCAATAGCCCGGCTCAGGAAGTCGAGACGGAGTTCGATCATCTCCGCCCCAGCTTCCTGGGCCATCTGGCATTCCATGATCATCATCTTGTGCCGCGTGCGTCCGATGCTGACGCAGATCATAATCCGCTCCGCCGATAGTATTCCTCGTATCAGCTTAACAAAGCTCTTGGAGGAATCACGCCCATTTGGAGTGAACTCGAGGAAAATCATTACATAATGGGTGGAGTGTAGGAGTTGTGCATATCTTAAAATGGACGCAACTTTCAAACCTTAGCACGCTGTATGTCTCTCCTATCAACCACCGGATTGTCGAAAACCTACCGAGTCTATCAAAAGAAGCCCGGCCTCCTGGGTGCCCTCAAGGGGCTGGTGCATCGTGAACACAAGGAAGTAAAAGCGGTTGAGAATGTCAGCTTCAGCGTTGAACCTGGCGAAATCGTGGCTTTTCTTGGCCCTAATGGCGCTGGCAAGACCACTACTCTCAAAATGCTGGCGGGTCTGATCTATCCCAGTTCGGGTACAGCTACCGTCATGGGCTTCACTCCCTGGGAACGGGTCGATGCTTTCAGACGGCAATTCTCGCTGGTGATGGGGCAAAAGAATCAGCTCTGGTGGGACCTTCCAGCATCTGACAGTTTCCAGCTGCACCGTGAGATCTATTCGCTTCCCAAGAATGAGGCAGATCAGACCATTGCTGAGCTGACCGAACTCTTCGATGTGAAAGAGCTGACCAAGCAGCCGGTACGGGAGTTGTCGCTGGGCGAGCGGATGAAGATGGAACTCATCGCTGCACTGTTACACAAACCCAAACTACTCCTTCTGGATGAACCAACCATCGGCCTCGATGTCGTGGCGCAAGTCAAGATTCAGGAATGCCTGCGGGAGTATAACCAATCTCGCGGTGTGACGATGCTTCTCACCAGCCACTACATGCGGGATGTCGAAGCACTCTGCAAGCGGGTGATGATCATCAATCATGGTCAACTGGTCTACGATGGGGCACTGGCAGGCATCGTCGAACGATTTGGCCAGGAGAAGCTGCTGACACTTCAGTTTAAGGAGACGGTACCCGAAGGGCTGACTCAACACGGCACTATCCTCAGCAGCCTGGGCCCGAAAGTTGAACTTCGGGTCGAACGTGCTCGGGTAGCCCAGATCTTAAGTGAAATCCTTGATCAACATTCAGTAGTTGATGTGAGCGTACAGGATCCCCCTCTGGAACAGATGATTGCTCAAGTGTTTGAAGAGGGGAAGAAGTAGACCCGCGCTATGCCGTCTGACTTGTCTTACGCGTAGGGATCACGGTTGATCAACTTGCGGTTCAAATCAACGATGTAACAGATTTCACGAGTTACTTGTTTGCCTTGCCTGATAAACTTCAGTGTTACCCAGCAGCGATGTAACTTGTCTGTATCGATCGTGACGTTCGTGATGGTATACTCCCTTAACGTGCTGCCAGCTTTCCAGTCCTCATCCAGAAACTTCCAGCCATCTACTAACGACGTGACAGGTTTCTTCGCCTGCCAGGTGGCTAGTCCTTGCGTAACAGCTGCCTTCACCTTTTCGACTTCTTCTGTTGAAAGGGAAGAGCCACACCCAGGCAGACATATCAGAAGGAACAGTATTCCAGATAAACGATGCATGGTTGCCCCTTTGAAACAAGAACCCTCTGTGTTCTTTGCAGATACACAAAGGGTCGGCAGATTATTAATCAATATCCGTGACATCACCACGGTTGCGGGTCTCTGCTTCCGCCCAGGCTTTGTCACCAATATTACGTACCGCACGGGCACTTCCATCTGCCAGGCAAATACAGATGGTGTTGCCATTGAAGCTTTGTGTCTTCAGTGGATGAGCGTTGGTGTCCGGTACGATGAACTCGGCACAAACCATACATCGGCATTGCCAGGGTTCAGAGCCTGTCCAGGCGGTGGGTACCGGACCGGAACGATTGACGAAACCGCTTCGGGCCCAATAACCATTCACATAAAGCGAATCGGGTGGGAGGTCGGCAGTATAGTCTGTCGTGATGGGTAAAACGCCGTAGGCCCAGAGGTTAGCCCCAAAGCGAGGATTGCCTACCGGCCGTGAGGAGACAGCATACTTCTCGCAGAACATGATGGTGTTGGTCAAACCATCGGGAACGGAGGCAAGGAAGTTTGCCCCTTTATCGCCAAATAATTGCCAGTTGGCGGCATAACTGCTCAAGCCCCATTTGGTATTGCTGTTGCCAGTCACGGCCCATGGTGGAATCGGGTTGCCTGTGCCTGAGGATGCCCACCACGATGGCATACTGCTGGTGAGTTCAAAGACACCATCACCGTAGGAACGATCCTGCGGAGCTTTGAGTACTTTAAGCGGGTAGGAACGAGCAACATCAGGCCCCATCTTGTAGATATTGTCTGCTTCCAGGTAAGGCAGCAAGTGATAGAAAACGGATCCTTGCACACCTGTCGGTGGGAGGATTGCAGGGTAGGAACCAAACATCGGTGGGGTTTTCTTGTAATCCAAGTGGGCATGATGCACTGCAGTGCCCAACTGCCTCAGGTTGTTAAGAGATACCATCTGATCTGCAGCTGCCCGGATCTTCTGGATGGCAGGAAGCAGCATAGCCATCAAGATGGTAATGATGGCAATAACGACCAACAGTTCGATTAACGTAAAGGCTCGACGTTTCAACAACATAGCAAATCCCTCGTGGGTAAATGGAATATGAAATAGGTGTTTGGCCGGTAACACTTGCGAATGACAAACGAGAAGTATCTCACACTCGGAATCTACAACTGAACTTTTCGCAATGACCGGACACGCCGACGTGAAGCTACAGCACTCAGGTGAAGCCCTGACCCATCACAACGCAACTGAGTTGCGGTGTGCTCGAACAACAGAAGTGGTGAGACATTTCTGACATTGCACTTACAAAGAACGCAAGAAGACGTGACTATGTTAACCCGTAGGGTTTTCAATTCAACAGTAGATGCGACAAAGTAGCGAAAGTCGTTCTCCTTAAATAATCATGAGTTGTGGCATACAGTGGTGCCACAACATCAATGATTAATGCTGAAGCTTCCTGACACTACGCTGGTGGTGTGTATCCCAGGACAACATTGAAGTTCGCAGCAAGCTCCTTCAACTTCGATCCAGGAATCGGCGCGAAATCGATAACAACATTCTCGAGTTGCTTCTTGTCCTTGATGGCTCGAATGATGCCAT
>CAYPJB010000314.1:0-5577 GCA_964410845.1 uncultured Bacteroidales bacterium
TTTCAAAAGATGCTTAGCCGTCAGCTTCAATGCCTCTGCAGCTCTCGACTTGGTTTCCTCAGTGGCAGTCTTCCAGAGAATGCCTGCACAGCCTTCGGGACTGATGACTGAATAGTAGGAATGCTCCAGCAGGTTGACCCGATCTCCAATGCCAATGCCGAGTGCGCCACCTGATCCACCTTCACCAATGACGACGCAAACGATGGGCGTTGGGATGCGGGACATCTCCAGAAGATTGGCTGCGATCAGTTGAGCCTGGCCTCGTTCCTCTGCGCCGATGCCTGGATAGGCACCAGGTGTATCGATCAGACAAATGATCGGTAACCCAAACTTGGCAGCAAACTTCATTCGAACCAGCGCTTTGCGATACCCTTCTGGATGAGCGCATCCGTAGAAGCATTCTGTACGCTCATGTAGGTTTCGACCTTTGTGATGACCAATGAGCATGACTTTCACGTCATCGATGCGGGCCAAACCTGTGCGAAGTGATCTGTCGTCACCTATGGCCTTGTCGCCATGCAGTTCTGTGTATTCGTCAAACATCAAACTGACATAATCCAGGAACTGCGGCCGTTCAGGATGACGGGAGACCAGCACGGTTTGCCAAGGTGTCAGATTAGCGAACTTCTTCTTTTTTAAGTTCACAATCTCTTTCTGTATCCTTCGTATTTCCTCGGCACGGTCACCACCCCCCTGCTCTTCCAGTTTCTGCAAAGAGATTTCCAGTTCAGCGATGTCTTTCTCGAATGGTAAATAACTCGGCATAATGGTCACTTAAGCAGGTCGCTCAAGCTTATCTCCCTTGTAAACTCGAGTTGTACGAAGTTGCGATAGCAACTCATGCATGTTTCTGAAGCGATCTTTTTTGTCCTTGGCGAGGCATCGCTGACAGAGCTGTGCGAACTCTTCCGTTATATCAGGGACAATAAACTGCAAGGAAGTTGGCTTTTCCTTGAGGTGTTTAGCTAGCAAATCACTTGGACTTGCTCCCCGAAAAGGAGGCCGCCCTGAGGCAATTTCATAGATTGTTGCCCCAAAGCTGTAGATGTCAGCTCTCTCATCCAGCGGCTTGTTCAGTATCTGTTCTGGGGACATGTAACTGCGGGTACCTGCGGTGGTACCTTTCTTGCGGCCACCGCGGAACCAACCAAATAAACCGGCACCGCGCTCAATTTTCTTGGCTAATGCAAAATCGATTAACTTCACCTCACCTGAACTGTTGAGCAGGATGTTATCTGGCTTGATATCGCGGTGAATCCAGCCTCGATCATGCATGTGGGCGATGCCAGCGGCTGCCTGGCACATGATGGAATGTGCTCTTTCTCGGACAATGGGATGCTTCCGCATCATGCGAAGCTTCAGATTACCGCCTGGAAAGAACTCCATGATGAGGTATTGGATGTCTTTGTCTTTAGCGAGTTTGAGCATTTTAATGACGTTTGGGTGGCTCATCGGCAAGCCTACCTTCGCTTCGTGCTCTAACATTTTGCGGTGTGCTGGATCCTTGGTGAATTCTGGAAGTAGCAACTTCATGGCGAAGTGACGGCCCGATCCAGGCTCGTTGACTTCCCATACCTGGCTTGTTTGCCCCGTCGTCATGTGGTTCATGAGACGGTACCCACCGATAGTCTGCTCAGTCGCCATAGCCTATTTCATTTGAAAGTGCTTAGTATGCAACAGTTTACGCAATGATACTGATAATGCCAAGATTAACTGTTAGGTAAGAAAGCAGGGGAGGTTGCCCCACCCCTGCCCTGCATTAGTTAAACCACGGTTTCAGCCAGTTCCAGCCGAGCCTTCAGCCGGTTACGGGCGACGTGCAGACGACGCTTGATGGTACCCTCAGGAGCATCCTGTGCTTCGCTCATCTCCCGAATGGACTGGCCACGCAGGTAGAAAGCGGTCAGGGTTTCCCGATCGAGTCGGCTCAGCCGAGCCAAACCAGCCCGAATAGTAACCCGAGCCTCGTCCTTCATCAACGTCTCCAGAGGAGAGTTGTTCTCGATGGCCTGGCTCTCGAGAACGCCATCATCCAGCTGGTTGGCCTTGCGTCGAGTCAGCCGGTTCAGGGCCAAACGGACGCAGATCTGCCGAATCCAGCCGATGAAGGCAGCAGGCTCACGCAGCTGATCGAGCTTGGTCCAGGCCCGAACGAAGGTTTCGTGGGCCAGTTCCTGAGCAGCTCCACCATCACGCAGCTTCTCGAGAGCGGTTGCGTAGACTAGCGGCTGGCACTCACGTACCAGGTCGCTGAAGGCAGTCCGATCCCCCTGCTGAGCCAGAATAACATTACGAACTATCAAATCAGTGTTCACGGCAGACCCTTTGTCCATGAGTGGTCAGCCTGAAAGCATGCGATTTGTCTCTGATATTCCATCAGAGGTGGGACTTGGAGCTACATAGCTACACTGTCGCGCATCGCATGGCATCGGCTGCCACGGGCATCAATCCAGTAAAGATGATGTTGTTGCTGCAAGCAGTGATGAGACCATCACGCCTGATTTCGCAGTGCTTTTGAGAAGTCCATAAGCCAAACTGGCTTAACCTTACGACCTTTCGAAGGCTTTCAGGGTTTCCTGGCGATTCATCACCGCGGTGACGGGCTTGCCGGGGGTTCTCGAATCACTGCCAAATCGCCAATCGCTTCGATCTTGCATCGCCGGGTTGGCATCTATCGAGGCGAGTCGTGTATCGCTGGAGAGCGAATACATGGCTTGTCCTGATAAATGTCCTGGGATGCTGTCGAACAAAGGTCGATGCAGCACGGACAAATGGGACTGTTGCGTGAAGGTGCTACCCATAGCCAACTTCCCTGTACGCACTGCAATACGGCCTGCGAAAGCACAGCGAATTGCAACGGTTTTCAAGGAAGTCTTCATGAGTCCATCCTCCGCCTGGGAGATTGCTCTCCGAAATCTTTCCATTCAGAATGATTCTGAATGCTGAACTGATCATACTACGAAAATAAGTACGAAATCAGTACAGATGACTTACTAACACAGACGCGTGATCATTGCTTTAGGTTCACCAATAGATCGAAATTAATTGACAATTATCAATAAATAAGCGCAACTGTATGTAAATAATGCAGTTGCGCTGGATACGAGATTAGCGATTTTCAAATTGTGGCACCTGTGGCGGTGGGGCAAGTGGAGGTGGAACTGTACCAGGGTTGAGCGAAACTGTGCGTGTTCCATTCATTCCAGCCATTGGTGGTACTGGGATATTAGGAGCAGTTGGCATTTGGGGCATGCCGGTTTGCGGCATCGGAATCGATGGTCCACTAAGCTGCGTCAACGCACGTTCTACGGCCTGATTCCCTACTGTAGGCGCTATTAAAAGTGGTGAAGGGCTGGAAGCTCCAGCAACAGTCAAATCAATATTCGGCCCTTTAACCGCAATGTCAGGCATGACAGGTGAGGGAATGCTGGGACGATTCTCAACAATATCGGTGCCTTTACTAATGGGGGAACTATTGGAAGTTGGCCCCAGTATTTCAGGAGGTGCATTTGGTGGCTGTTGAGGAAACACTCCTGGTGGAGCAAGATTGACTGGTGGCGATGTATTCAACGATGGTGGTGGCGCAGCTTGGACAGGACTTGACACTACAACTGGTGGCGTTGTTGCCGGTTTGATGGTTGATGGTGGCTGAACTACAGTCCCCATCACAGGGTTTTGATAGGTACCAGCTATTGGCCCAGCTTGAATGGGCGATGGTTTGTTGTGCGCCAGATTCGATGAACCATCAGAATTACGGCCCCACCATCGAAAACAATCGATTGAAGAGCACCCTGCACTGCAGGCAAGACCGATTAACAAAAAGGCTGCTACAATCGATCGAATCATGGCTTCACCCCATCCTTGGCCGAGAAGACGGATGGGGATATAGACGCATCTCTTCATTCAGTCAATCACAACTTCCTTATATCGTCACATTGGGTGCTCGTACTTCAATGAATGTACATTGCCCTATTTTCAGCTACCTGCAGATAGCTAACATAATGAGCGTTCACACATGCCTGAGGAATTCGAATGCGTTTTGCCACCCTTCAAACAGCAACTGGGCCACGAGCTGTGGTTCGTCGTGGTGATGTGTACATTGACATCAATGCCACTGATCCAAGCGTACCGAATTCTGTACGAGAATGGCTTGCAGGGGGCCCTGCCCTGTTGAAGAAGTTGGCTTCTGTTGCAGAGCGTGTGGATGCAAGGAAGTTGCCTGTCGAAGGAGTGAATTACCTGGCACCTATTCCTGATCCGCAAAAGATCATTTGCATTGGCCTCAACTACAGTGACCACGCCAGGGAGCAGAACCTACAGCCGCCGAAAGAACCTGTGGTTTTCAGTAAGTTTGTGACTTCGCTCACTGGTCACGAGAAGCCAGTCGAACTTCCGAGTGTCAGCACGAAAGTGGATTTTGAAGCGGAACTAGTTGCGGTGGTAGGTAAGAGTGGTCGAATGATTGCTGAAGCCGATGCTGCCAATCACATAGCAGGGTACATGGTGGGTCACGATGTTTCTGCCCGTGATTGGCAGAAAGAGAAAGATGGCAAGCAATGGCTTTGCGGCAAAACCTTTGACACGTTTGCACCGTGTGGTCCTGAGTTTGTTACCGCCGATGAAGTGCCAAATCCTCACGGCTTAGTCATCAAGCTTAGACTGAACGGTGAGTTAATGCAGAATTCCAATACGAACCAACTGATCTTCTCAATACCTAAGCTCATTGCATACGTTTCGCAAGTTGTTACTCTTCACCCGGGCGATATCATCTTTACTGGTACGCCACCTGGTGTAGGCGATGCCCGCAAGCCACCTGTCTATATGAAGCCGGGGGATGTAGCTGAAGTGGAAATCGAATCGCTGGGGTTGTTAAGGAACACAATGGTTCAAGGCAAGTGATGGCAGCATCAGTCTTCTAGTACTCACATACCAGGGGAATTGGTTACCACCTGTTCCCATTCTGCCCTTCGCTGTCAAATGGTTCGTTGCCTGGTGCAAAGTTCATGTTTTGGTCATGATGGTTCGAATCAAACTCGTTTTCTCGCCGTACAGAACATCCCATGATGAAGAAGAATGCCATGATTGTCAGGCCAGTGATTGGAAGGAAAAGGCTGATCATGACAAGTTGCGTCATAGCGCCAAAGTAGGGTTTCCCGATCCTGCTGCTGGAGCATAGGATGGCGATGGTGTCCCCTTTTGCTAAGGGTGAAGTGTTGCTGATCTGGCGGTAATGGTACTTTTGCTGATAACGCTTGTTTTGAAAGTAGTATTCTACTAACGGATAGTAGACAGTTCGATAGCCATACCGAGCACGTTCCTTGACAGAGTCGAATCCTATAATTGTCGCAGTCGTCGCAACGCCGTTCTGGAAAAGGTCGATCTTATCGAGAATCAGGCATAAACCTGCGACGATCGCTAGAAAGCCAACCAGTAAACCGCCTTGGATGAAGGTTTTCATAGGGCTAGCTTAGCTCAGGATTCAATGTGCAGAAGAAAAACCACCAGTTGCACCGCTGATCGATTAAAAACGAAGATTTTAGTATTGAAATTTTGATCAAAGAACCGACAGAATTCCTC
>CAYPJB010000315.1:0-5577 GCA_964410845.1 uncultured Bacteroidales bacterium
GATCACGCTGCGCCATTCAATGGCGCCGTACGCCTGATCCATTGTGAGAACTCCGGCAAGGACCGTCAACACTGTTGCGCCTAACATGATCTCCCCGACCAGCGCCGTATTGAAAGCCGCCAAGATCAGGGCTGCCAACATGATGAAGGACGCCTTGCTGCGTGCTCGTCCACCCAAGAAGGTGCATGTTGTGGTGAACAAGTATGATCCGGAAATCACCAGCTATAATGAAGATGCCATCAAGCAGTTGTTGAATGTCCAGACCATTCACACCATACCACATGATCGAAAGCATGTTTTGCTGGCTGCTGCTGAAGGCCGATCGCTTCGCAAGCTCGACAGCAACTTGCCGATAGTCAAAGCTCTGCGTGCGCTGGCGAATCATCTTCTTGGTTTTTCTGAAAAGCCCGATGGCACTTCGCACGGCCTGTTGAATCGCCTGTCTCGATTTCTGCAAACGTGATTCGCCTTTCCTCCTGCCTGGCTTCTCCCCTCCATCGAATGGGATAATTGCATATGGAACTTCACAAATACATGTCAGATGTTTTCTCCAAAATCAGCGATCAGGAGACAAGCAAGCATACCCCGGTCAAACCTGAGCCTGTTACCCCACCTCCTGCCCAGGTGCCTCAGAATGACCCCGATACTGTAATGATGCTGCATACAGCAGACCCAGCCGATATCTACCAGGCTGCCAAGAAACAGATTCATCAGAAGATCATTCAACGAATCGACCCGGACGAACTGGAAAAAATTCCTGAAGCATCACGTCGTACAGAACTCAGGCAACTCGTCGAGAGTATTGTCGAAGCAGATACTCATCCATTGAGTCCCATGCAGCGAAACAAGCTCATCGAAGAACTGCTCGATGACATGCTGGGTTTCGGACCGTTGGAGCCCATTTTACGGGAGCCCAGCATCAATGATATCCTGGTGAATGGTTGTCACACGATGTATGTCGAACAAGCAGGCATCCTGAAGGAAATTCCGAATCCCTTCATGAATGATGCTCATTTGATGGAAATCATTCAAAGAATTGTGAGTCGGGTGGGCCGACGGGTCAACGAAAGTTCGCCGCTCGTGGATGCCCGATTGCCAGATGGTTCACGATTCAATGCGATTGTTCCACCACTGGCTCTGGATGGGCCTCTCGTCAGTATTCGTCGCTTTGGCGCCAGGCCACTTCGACTCGACGATCTGCTGAACTTCAAATCGCTCAGCAGCGATATGGCTCGCTTCCTCGAAGCAGCAGTGCAGGCACGCATGAACATTATCGTCAGCGGAGGCACCGGCAGTGGTAAGACCACGTTATTGAATGCACTGTCTGCCTATATTCCTCATCGTGAACGCATTGTTACTATTGAAGACGCGGCGGAGCTTCAGTTGCAGCAGCGACACGTCTGTCGCCTGGAGTCACGTCCTTCGAATATTGAAGGAAAAGGACAAATCACGATTCGCGATCTGCTTCGTAATGCGTTGCGAATGCGTCCAGACCGGATTGTGATCGGTGAGTGCCGAGGTGCAGAAGCTCTCGATATGCTGCAAGCGATGAATACCGGTCATGATGGCTCCCTGACCACCTTGCATGCGAATAGTCCACGGGATTCGCTCAGCCGTCTGGAAACCATGATCATGCTTGCGGGATTGGAACTGCCTATCAGTGCCATGCGTCAGCAGATCAGTTCAGCCATTAACCTGATCGTTCAAATTGAAAGAATGCCTGGTGGTTCAAGAAAAATCACCAGGATAACGGAATTGACAGGCATGGAAGGCGAAATCATCACCTTGCAGGATCTCTTCATCTTCAAGCAGTTGGGCGTGAATGCATTAGGCAAGGCTTATGGACGCTTCGAATGCACTGGCATTTTGCCGTTCCACCTTCACAAGGTCACCGAGGCTGGTATCAATTTGCCGCCAGACATGTTCCGTCAACGGGTTATGATGGAAATCAGTTAGAGCAAATCTGGCGGTACGCCGTACACAAAAAAGATCAACCCCTGCTAGCTGGCAGGGGTTGTTTTGAGCTGAGCCGAATTACTCGACAATCTGATTGATCTTCACCGCAGTATAGTGCTGGCGATGGCCTTTGTTACGGCGATATCGCTTGCGGCGCTTGTACTTGACCACCCGCAGCTTTTCGGAGGTATGTTCAACCACTTCACCGATAATCTTGGCACCGCCCACATAGGGACGGCCAATCTTGGTGCCGGCATTGCTTTGTACCAGCAGGACATGGTCGAAAATCACTTCCTGACCAGGCTCAGCACCGTCACGATAATCCACTCGCACGAGCTCACCTTCACTTACGCGGAACTGGTGCGAACCACTTTCAAACACAGCGTACATATCGTCGTCCTGCTCTTTTCTCGAACTTAATACAGAAAGCATAGTCTAGAAAACAGGTGCTTCCCGGCTAGTCTCTGCGACAATTTTCCACCGATTTCCCATAGTCTGGGCCGCCGCGAACCTTCTCATCCTCCACGAAGTCTACTGGAGAGACTTGCCAGAGAAGAACGAATACCCACAATAATAGTCCGTGCTGTCACTTACAGCACTAATCAGGGCGTTTAGCACAGCGGTAGTGCACCTCGCTTACACCGAGGGGGTCACAGGTTCGAATCCTGTAGCGCCCACACTTTTCATCGGCACCGATAGTCATAAGCTATCTAGCCGTACATTAGCATCTGTTACGTTAGGAATGAGACATGGGTAAGAGAGGCGATCGATTCAGACTTCGTGCTGTCAAGCAGAAGGAATCCAAGGCATTTAATGGCCCGCGCAAGGCTGCAGAACGCATTCGCCGTGAAAAGCGATTGATGACCATGCTTAACGCTTCCAAGCCACCTTATCCCAAGATTATCCGCAACTGGCTTTCCAATGTGCTCGGCAAGCCTGAAATGCACATTACTCCTGAAGATGTGAAGCAAGTCCAGGCTCAGAAGTAAACAACACTATCTATCGCACTTTGCAGCCTGACTCTGTCAGGCTTGTTTTGTTAGTCATTGACGGCGGCAGTATTGACCGTCGTTGAATCGACTTCCTCTTCAATAATCTGTATCGCAGGCACACCGCTGACTCGTCGGTGCTCATCATCACGTAGCGACCAGATCACCACGCCCATAGCTGCGATGGACGTGGAAATTCCAGCGATGAGCGCATTGGCTCCTGCCATCACGAAGAGTTGAGTGCCTACCCAGGGCATGATGAGGCCACGCACACCGTTCAGCCAGAAATGGATTCCATTGTAGATCGGTACCTCTGCGGAGGAGGGAGCAAATTGAACCGAGGCCAGCGCCCACGTCACTTGACCACCCCCTTCTGCCACCCCACGAAGCACGCTTGCCAGAATGATGAGTGCTGGTATCGACCAGACGATGCCGATAAAGTAGCAGATCAGGTACACCGTCATGGTGCTGGCAATGAACAGCCTCGATTCTTCAATGCCGAGCTTGTCCATCAGTCTGCCCCAGAAAGGGGAAGTGACTGCCAGCGTAGCTTGAGGTACCACTGCCAGCCAGACAGCCAGTTCCAGCGGTGAGAAGCCCAGGTCCTGCTTGCACATCACCAGGACCAGGTGTACCGACAGGAAGAAGGCAGAGCCGGAGAGGAAGTAGCCAATCTGAAAACGCCGGTAGGTATGGTCACGGATGAGCACGTCACGTGCATGACGGAAGGAACTGCCGAGTGATGTGGCAGACTGATGCACGATCACCGGAGGCTTCACCTGAGCATAAGCAATACAGGCCAGCAGACCGAAGACTGCTGCAAGGGGGCAGAGCCAGCGGTAGTTTTCGGGTGCTTGCCCCCATTCGGGATCAACCAGGTATCCCATGGCCACAATCCCTATGACCATCGTCAGGAAGTTCCAGAAGATGAGCCAACCGAGCACCTTGCCACGCATTTCACGAGGGTAGGTAGTGTGGTAGAGGCTGGATTGCCCCATGCGCATGGCAGAGAACGATAGTTGGCTGATAGCCATGAGCAGCGTGAATCCTGCTGCAGGTCCATCACTGCCTGGCAGGTATTCAACCAGTGGTACAAAGAACAGCGGAATGTTTGCCCAGATGGCCATGCGCAGGACAAGCTTCTGCATTCCCCAGCGTTCACCGAGTTTGGCCCACAGCGGGCCGATGAACGCACCACAGGGAAATGCACAGGTCAGGATGGTGACATGCCACTGGTTGGCGTGCAGGCACTTCAAGGCGATGATGTGAGATGCGTAGAGGATGGCACCCATGAAGATGCCATTGAGGGCGTTAAACAGGCACTCCATGTGGAAATTGTGAGGCAGTTGCTGCTGATCAATATCGCTGGCCACAAGCATTTCCTGAGGTGTCTCTTCTCTTTGTATAGAGCCAGCCTCGTGAGATGTTGCTGAGAAGCTGACTCACTTCCCGGTGCCGTACATCTTCTCGATTTGTCTGGTGTACTCAGCCAGTGTCGAAAGCCCCACTTCCTTGCGTCGCTTCTCGACATTGGCTTCGTCCTCGATGGGTTGTGGCTGATGCTTGCCATTCACCTGGATGAACTGCGTACCATATTTTTGCTTCTTGCCTTCCGCCACCAGCACGCGATCGGTGAGATAAGCCACATTGGAAGGGATCACTTCGTGCCTGGGCAACTTCTCCATCAGGTCCAGGCACTGTTTCTGAAATGGACGATCAACATCCGCATGCTGCACCAGTAACCACGCAGCATTGAATCCATCCTTGCCGATGTCACTGATCGTCGGCCAGCCCTGTTGGAAAACGATTCCTTTCAGCCAGGCCGTGTTCTCCTTGTCAGCCTGGTGAACCGCTTCAATCAGCTTGCTCAGTTCTGCCTGCTCCTGTGGTGATTGTTTGTCCCGCTCACCTTTACCTGCAGCATCGATCGATTTGGACTTCTCAATCCACGCCATGCGTGCTTTCTGATCTCGTGCTGTGCGGGTGAGCAGTTCCTGACGCAATTCGGGTTTCTTCAGGTCTGGCTTGTTCGGAGCATCATCCAGCATTCCGAACAGCATGCAGCAAACGATGAGCATGATGGCATTCCTTTCGACACTGTGGGCAGGTTACCACAAGATGTCTGAGCAGGCAATGAGTCAGCAAACTGCCCGGTCAGCCAGCCTGCAGAATCAGACAAAGTTTGAGAAGAATTCCTTGGCGGTCATTTGACTCTGTCATTATTATGGCCTACGCAATAGCCCGACATGGTTGGGGTTGCTTCGTCTTTTGAGCTGACATCGTTGGAGTGGGTGGCATGTTATCTCGGCACAGCGTACGACTATTAGCTTTCTCTATATCAAGTTTGTTTTTGACGCAGGCGTTAAGAGCCCAAACCATCAATTACTTTGGCTCGTCGGGTACTTTGAATGGGACCACATGGAGCACCAACCCAGCAGGTCCGTACACATCGTTGTTCAATGCTACTGGTGGTGGAATTGCGACTTTTAATAATGCAGCAACCGCGACTGGTGCATCCATTACAGTTGCAGGAATTGATGTTGGTGCGAATCTCACGCTCTCGCCAGTAGGTGGCACCATATCCAATCAAGGAAATGCTGTCATTCCTATCAATGTTGCTGCTGGAGTGACT
>CAYPJB010000316.1:0-5534 GCA_964410845.1 uncultured Bacteroidales bacterium
CTACAACACCGTGTCGGGGAAGGTTGGGCAGCTACGGAAGCACCTCGGGGACTGATCTACCACCGTTATCAGATCAATGAACAAGGCAAAGTCACTTTTGCCAAAATCGTACCCCCTACTTCACAGAACCAACGGCAGATTGAAGCGGATCTTCGCCAGTACCTGCCTCGTGTCATTCATCATTCCAATGAACAGGCTGCCCGAGAATGTGAAAAGCTGATTCGCTGTTACGATCCTTGTATCAGTTGTTCCACCCACTTTCTCAAGCTTACGGTGGATCGTGGCTGAGCATCATAACAGGAAATTGTTCGTAGGCTTGGGCAGCTTTCATGGTGATGATCAAGTTGGCTGGCTGATTGCTGAACGGTTGCAGAGCTTGAATCAAATCCCTGTCCGAACTGCGACTGTACCGGCTGATCTGCTGCATTACCTGGATGGACTGGATGAACTCTATCTGTGCGATGCATGCCAGGGTCCAGATCCCATGGGAACGGTACACCGCTGGGATTGGAGGAACCGTGACACCTCTTTATTAGATGTTGTTACGTTACGTTCCAGTAACAGCCATCAACTTAGCTTGCCGGAGACACTCCAGTTAGCAGAAAACCTGAAAACGCTTCCGGCGAATGTTGTACTCTGGGCAGTAGATGCCAAAGAGTTTGGGGCAGGGCAACCACCCTCGGAAGAGTTGATGATGAAACTGCCCGACATCGTTGCCTGCCTGTCTGGTGAACTCGCCCATGCATGAACGCTCTATCATTGCTGCATTGCTCCAGCAGGTCGCTCAGATTCAGGAAGAGCATGCACCGGCTACTGTGACTGAAATTGCCTTGGAAGTGGGACCTCTCAGTGGTGCAGAACCAGAATTGCTTCAATCAGCATTCATCGAGATGGGAGAAAGCGACGTTCAGTTGGTTATTCACGAGATTCCATTACAGGTACGTTGTTTGAGTTGTAATGAAGTGAGCAGTATGGTGCAATTCGTTTGCATCTGTCCAAGATGTCAGTCGATAGACCTGCAAATAATTGGAGGAGACACCTTACGCTTACTGCATGTTACAATGACTGAGTCAGTTCAAGGCTTGCAGTCATGAAAGTGAACGTCAATCAACCTGTATTGCATTCGCAAATTCAGCAAGCGTCGTCCCTTCGTGAACACTGGACACAGGCGGGAACCCTGGTAGTACATCTGGTTTCCTCCCCAGGTGCCGGTAAGACGAGTCTTCTGGAAGCCACCGCGCGACACTGGCAGGGCAAACATCGCCTGGGAATTCTTGTGGGCGACCTGGCCACTGATCGTGATGCTGACCGACTTTCGCCTTGGGCCCCGACGGTACAGCTTACCACGGGTGGAGCCTGTCATCTGGAAATTCCCTTGGTCCAGAAGGGATGGGATAAACTGGCACTATCGCAGTGCGATTTTCTTTTCATCGAAAACGTCGGCAATCTGGTCTGTCCTGCATCGTTTGATCTTGGTGAACATCTCCGAGTGGTCTTGCTCAGTACAACTGAAGGTGACGACAAACCTGGCAAATACCCCAAGATGTTTCGAACCAGCCAGGCACTGGTCATCACCAAGACTGATCTTCTGCCGTACGTACCGTTTCAAGTAAAAGATGCGGAACAAGACGCACGCCTGGTTCAGCCTCGTCTTGAAGTGCTATCCGTTTCGGCACTTCAGGGAACAGGCATTTCTGACTGGTGCAGTTACCTGGAAGCAGAACGACGCAGGTTACTGGCAAATCACCATGAGTAATGCTGCGCATCAAGTATTCCTGCAAGGCACTGTGCAGGGTATAGGCTTGCGCCCAGCCCTTCTTCGCTGGGCTATCCAATGTAAAGTGACAGGCTGGCTGAGCAACACCAATGCAGGAGTTGAACTGCACCTTGAGGGCAGGGCACTGGATGTCAAACGTTTTCTGAGTGATTTATCGAATCAGTTACCACGTTTGGCACAGATACGATCCATGCGTGTCATTCCCTCTGAATGGGAAGGATTCACATCGTTCACTGTGCGCCAGCAACTGGTCCCAGGTGCGATGGAGACTGCAGTACCATTGGATCAGGTCTCCTGTGTCACCTGTCTGCAGGAATTGTCACAGACATCATTGCCACGCCGGAAGAATTACGCATTCAATTGCTGTACCGTTTGTGGCCCGCGTTATTCATTGATTCGACAGATGCCCTTTGAACACGATAAAACTGCGATGTCTGTTTTTCCGCTCTGTCGAGACTGTCAAGCTGAATACGAAGAACAAGGCGATCGCCGATTTCATGCACAGACAATCTCTTGCTGCAGGTGCGGACCTCAACTCTCGTTATCGCTAAAAGATATCCGCGCAAGTGAGTCACTTGCTGGCGACACTCTCATCCAGAAATGTATCTCAGCACTCAAGCAGGGAATGATCGTCTCCATCAAAGGCATTGGTGGATATCAATTGCTTTGTGATGCCACCAACGCCGAGACAATTCATCGTTTGCGGCAGCGAAAGTCCCGACCACGCAAGGCACTGGCGGTCATGGTGAAAGATTTAGCAGTTGCAGCCAGGCTGGCAGACATTGCTGATCTCGAAGCAGTTCTATCTTCATCCGCTGGTCCGATTGTGTTGTGTCCTGCTGTTGCTGATACTTCCATTGCTCATAACGTTCATCCGGGGCTTTCCGACATTGGTTTGATGCTTCCCAGTTCTGCTCTGCATCATCTGCTTTGCTATGGCGTAGATCGACCATTAATTGTCACGAGTGGCAACCGTGAGGGTGAGCCATTGGTGTTCCGTTCTGAAGAAACACATATTCAGTTATCCGAGATGAGTGATGCGATACTACATCATGAACGTGAAATTATCAGGCCAATAGATGACAGCGTCGTAAGGGTTATTGCAGGCAAGCCCGTCAACATTCGCCTGGGGCGAGGGTTGGCTCCGCTGTCATTGCCTGTCAAGATATCGAAGCAGATATGTGCATTCGGAGGCCAGCAGAAAGTGGCGATTGCACTGAGCAACAATAGTCAATCAATACTTGGGCCACATCTGGGAGACATGGATACTGTTGCCTCTCAAACGCGATTTCAGGAACAGTATCTGAGTCTATGCCAACTCTATGATTGCCAGCCCAGTTGCCTGGTGCATGATCAACATCCTGATTACTTCACTACGTGCTGGTCGGAAAATCAGAGGCTTACCACTCTCTCTGTACAACACCATCACGCACATATTGTCGCTGGCATGCTCGAACACCAATGGCTGGACCGTCCCGTGCTTGGCATAGCGTTCGATGGAACTGGCCTGGGAGATGATGGTACCATCTGGGGCGGTGAGATACTTCATTGCACGACCACTGAATACCATCGTGTTGGGCATGTACGACGCTTTCCACTTCTTGGTAATGAGATGGCAATACGCCAACCCCAACGACTTGCACTGGCATTACTGAGAGAAGTTGTTGCACATGATATGCTGGTTCCAACTATACAGAATTTGAAACTGACATCTTCCATAGAGCCGATCGTACCACTGCTTGAAAGAGCAAATCACTATTTGCAGACCAGCAGCATGGGGAGGTTATTTGATGGGTTGGCTTGCCTGGTGCTTTCGCTGTCGGATGCCAGCTACGAAGGTGAACCAGCCATGCTGCTTGAAGCCAAGTGCGATCGTCGAGCAGACGGTCACTACCCATTTCCCTTTACTGGCAAAGAACTTGACTGGCGACCACTGGTGCAAGCACTATTGCAAGAAATTGATCAAGGCGTCGAGCAGAGTACCATAGCCATGCGCTGTCATCGCAGCATGGCTTTAGCTGTTGCTGCTATCATTGCACAGTATCAACGGTTTCCAGTCGTTCTCAGTGGCGGCTGCTTCCAGAACAAGATTCTGGTTGAACTGATCATGGAATTGGTTGATGATAGAAACAAGATAGGCTTATCAGGAATGATACCCTGTAACGATGGCGGATTGGCAGCAGGCCAACTGGTAATAGCTGCTGCACGAATGAACGCATTAGTGCTTTGAGGACCAGTCTGATGTGTCTCGGAATCCCGGGAGAAGTGGTGCGCTGGATGGAACGTGATCCGCTCCTGGCTCGGGGTGTAGTTCGTTTCGGGGAACTGGAACGCGTATGCCATCTTGCATGCGTTCCCGATGTATTGCCTGGCGAGTATGTCATCGTTCATGCCGGTGTGGCTATCAGTAAAGTGAATGCTGACCAGGCGAAAAAACTGTTTGATGAACTGGATCAGTGGGAAATGGCAGACGAGTTGGGAGAACACACCGATACTCAGCAGGATCACTCATGAAGTATCTGGACGAGTTTCGAGATCCGGTTCGAGCCGCGCAACTTCTTGAACGTATACGTCAGAGGACGAAACAGAAGTGGGTTCTCATGGAGATTTGTGGCGGACAAACGCACAGTTTATTGAAACATGGAATTGATGAAGCGTTAGAAGACATCATCGAGTTGATACACGGCCCAGGCTGTCCGGTTTGTGTGACTCCACAGTTAATTATTGATCATGCCATTGAATTGGCTCAAGAGCCTGGCGTGATCCTTTGTAGCTTTGGCGATATGCTTCGTGTCCCGGGTTCCAAGCAATCACTTCAGGATGTGCGTGGGAACGGGGGTCATATTCGCGTGGTTTACTCACCACTCGATGCAATAGAGATGGCTGCTCAGCAACCAGAAAAGAATGTTGTCTTCTTTGGAGTAGGCTTCGAGACAACAGCCCCAGCAACAGCTTTAGCCCTACTGCAGGCAAATCAGCTGAAACTTAACAACTTCTCCTTACTGGCACACCACGTACGTGTACAACCTGCGATGGAAGCCATTGTGCAGATGCCTGAAAACCGTGTGCAAGGCTTTCTTGCAGCCGGGCACGTCTGCACGGTAGTAGGCTTTGAATCTTACACCAGTTTTGTTGATCAATATCACGTTCCTGTCGTTGTTACTGGGTTTGAGCCACTCGATCTTCTCGCTGGCATTCTTGAATGTGTAGAACAGTTGGAAACCGGTCATCATGTCGTCAGCAATGAGTATGCACGCAGCGTACGTCCGGAAGGAAACTTGCATGCCCAAAAACTGATTGAGCAAGTGTACGAAGTGAATGATCAGGTATGGCGTGGTATGGGGAGCATTGCCGCAGGTGGCTTTCGCATTCGTGATCGTTGGCAACAATATGATGCATCCAGGCGTTTTCCACTTATGCATCAATCCGCCTGTGAAGGTCATTCTCCCTGTCGTGCTGGTGATGTGCTTGCTGGACGGCTTAAGCCGCATCAGTGCTCTGCCTTTGGTCATGCTTGTACGCCTGATTCGCCCCTGGGAGCGCCGATGGTCTCCACCGAAGGGGCTTGCGCTGCCTATTATCGTTACCGACTTCCACAACTGGAGCCTGCTTCATGAGTACAGGCTCCTGGCAACTGAACTGCCCGGTCAATGTAACCAACTCTTCACCCGCCATCACATTAGGGCACGGCGAAGGTGGCAGGCTGATGCGTCGGCTACTTGATCAGGTAGTGCATCCGATCTTAGGCACATCTCGT
>CAYPJB010000317.1:0-5520 GCA_964410845.1 uncultured Bacteroidales bacterium
GTGCTTCATCATCCGTTGACCAAGAAGCATGGAGGCAAAGAGAAAGAGCAGCAAGGAACTATCCCAGTTGGCTGTGAAAAACCAACTGATGCTACCCACCACGATGCCAGGCAGCAGCAGGAGCAGGGTGAACAACACACCCGTTAGAACAGTGCTGGCCCAGGTAGCTGCCCGAATGGCGAGTGCTCCCAGCACATTGAGCAACACCAATGCCAATGCTGAGTGCCACAGTACGAACTGCATGTTCACACCGCCGAACACTTGCAGCATCGCCAGAATGGGGATTCCACACAACAACACGCTCAACACCTGAACCAGTCGGCTCAGTAATTTCCCCAGCAGTATTTCCTGCGATGATAGCTCAGTGGTCAGCAGCATCTCGTAGACACGTTTTTGTCTGTCTTCGATGATGGATGAAACAACATAGATGGGTGTCAGCAGCAACACAGCCAGATACTGCAGGGTCACATACCCTTGAGCGCAGGCTTCGGCTATGCGTGGAATCTCACCAGGAGTGTTCTTGCTGTCATCACCCAGCACGAAGTAGAGAAACTGGAACAGCATCGCGCAGTAGACAATGCGTACCCAATGCGTCCAGGATTTCCTGCTTTGACGCATGGTTTCAAAGCCAAAGAGAGGCCCAAGCCAACTCACCCCTTCACCAGCAACTCTTTCTCCATCGGCAACAACGCTTCGATCATAAACTGAATATGCTCCTCCAGCGGCACACCAAAGTCCGCAGCACCACTCGTAATATCATCCCGGTTCACCTTGGCTGCGAAGGCCAGGTTTTTGAGCTTCTTCTTCACGCTGCTGACGCTCATCCCCTGAAAGCCCTCGGGACGAATCAGAGCACAAGCAACCAGGAAGCCACATAGTTCATCACAAGCGAAGAGCGCCTTCTCGATAGGGCGAATCCGGGGGCAATCCGGCAAATAATTCGCATGCGATTTGATGGCATAGATCACATGCTCCGGGTAGCCTCGCTCGGCCAGAATCTTCGCCCCTTCCAATGGGTGCTGGGGCGGATCGGGCCAGCGTTCGTAGTCAAAGTCGTGCAAAAGCCCCACGATTCCCCAGGTTTCCTCGTCTTCGCCTAGTTTCTTCGCATAGGCTCTCATTGCACCTTCGACCGCCAGCATGTGCCGTTGCAGCGCCGGGTTATGAGTAAATTCTTGAACGATTCTCCAAGCTTCTTCTCGATTCATGGCAAAAACTCATGCTATGCTAGTGATGATTTGATCTGTCAAACGATGCTCGTCCTTGGAACGCGAAACACGAGCAGCTCCATCAAGGCAGATTATCAACTGCGTTCTCACGCCCAGCAAGGAGAATACATGAAATCCAAATTGAGTCGTCGCACTTTTTCCAAAGCAGCTGCCATCGGCACGATGTCGGCTCTCAGTGCCAGCCGCGTGTATGGTGCCAATAATCAAATCGTGCTTGGCTTCATTGGTTGTGGCAACCGAGGCGATCAATTGATCGATGCTTTTAATCAGACGCCACAAGCGTTGCCATCCGCTTTCTGTGATCTGAACGAAACCTACCTCAAACATGCTGTTGGGAAGGCAACTGGCCTCATTTACCAGAAAAATGACTATCGTGAGGTTCTCGATATCAAAGAGCTGGATGCCATCGTCATTTCAACACCTGACCACTGGCATGCATTACAAACCATTGAAGCACTACAGGCTGGCAAGCACGTCTACATTGAAAAGCCACTCTCGCTCTGCGTGGCTGAAGGACGGGCCATGGTTGAAGCAGCCAACAAGGCCAAGAAAGTCGTCCAGGTAGGATTTCATCGCCGATCGTCAAACGTCTGCAAAGAAGCAGTAGATTTGATCCGTCAGGGTGAGATTGGCACAATCACCATGGTTCGCGCATTCCATGTTGTGAATGAATGGCCTTGGGGAATAGGCAATCCGACGGATTCCAAGCCACCTGAGAAATTTGATTGGGATAAGTGGGTCGGGCCAGCTCCTTTGAAGCCATTCAATGAAAATCGGGCTTTCTATCGTTTCCGCTGGTTTTATGATTACTCTGGTGGTCAATTGACCAACATGGGAGCTCACTATCTTGATGTCATTCATTGGGCATTGGGTGTGAATGCACCACTCTCAGTGGCAGCTATGGGAGGCAAATTTGCCATCAAGGACAATCGTGAAATACCAGATACTATGGAAGTGATTTACCAGTATCCCAATACGCTTGTGAGCTTTATTCAAGTTAATGCTAACGGTGCATCAGCTTCAAACATGCCCGGAGCAGAAATTGAATTCCGAGGCACTAAGGGGACTATGTACATCACGTCCAAGAATTTCTCCATCATCCCAGAAACGAACTACGGAGTTCCATTACCAGCTCTCAATCCATTAGATCGAACGTTATCCCAGAAATATCGCGGTTCCGGAAAAACGCAGATCAAGGGCATCCAGCGTCTTGGCAACTCTGACACCGTCTGGCATACACGAAACTTCATAGGTGCCATTCTGGCTGACAAAGCCCCACATTGCCCCATTGAAGATGGACATCGTTCAACCACTGCAGCACTTCTGGGTAATATCGCTCTCAAGAAACGTGCTTTGCTCGACTGGGATTCCACTGCTGAGCAATTCACAAACAACAAGGAAGCTAACGCGATGCTCAAATACGAGTACCGTGCTCCTTACAAGTTCCCTGTTTAGACACCCAATTAACTTCGAATTTCTAGACTCCACCTGGTTGCATTCTGCCCAGGTGGAGTTTATTTTGGTGGTTTGACTTGAAGAACTCCAGATTGCGAATTCTTGAATAGAAGTTGGAATAGACCTTAGCGAATGGGGTGGTACAGCTTACCTGGATTATCAAGCTTCAACCATTGTCAACACGCTTGGTCTTGGCTCACCTTCTGCTCTCAACCGATAAGTATCGAGTAATACGAGAGGAATGCCATGACTAAGTTGTATCGACGTGTGGTGTTGAGTCTGGATTCATTGGAAGAACGATTGGTGCTGGATGGAGGATTACTCATTCCCCCTGCCCCGGCCATTGCACAGGTTGCCTTTGCATCGGTCACCAGCGTTTCCACCCTTGGTTCAGAACAAGTATTGCGTTGGAATACTCTTGCACTGAATGCTATTGCCACAAATCGTACAGCACCACCACTGGCAGCAAGGCAACTCGCCATTCTCAGCGTGGCCATGTATGACGCAGCCAACAGCGTCACCCGGGAAGGGACCAATTATCTCGTACCTGGTAGAGCACCTGCCAGGACCAACGTCGATGTTGCCGTCGGTGTCGCTGCTAATCGAGTGCTCAGCGTGCTCTTCCCTAACCAGAAAGACTGGTTCAAACCAGAGCTGCAGCAGACGATGTCACAAGTCCCCAAAGGAATCGGACGAGTGTATGGCCAGATACTTGGCTATGCCGTGGCTAATCGCATTCTGAAAGCACGAGCAAACGACGGTTCTACCAACACGGTCACCTACTCAGCCAGTGGACAAGTAGGTCGCTGGGAACCTACTCCACCTGCATTTGTTCAGTCACCTCTGCTTCCACAATGGGGTGGAGTAAAGCCTTTTGCCATGCAATCGGGCAGTCAGTTCCGTTCACCTGCTCCACCTGCGTTGACGAGCCAGCAGTACACGGATGACTTTAATGAAGTGAAGACACTCGGAGCAACCAACAGTACCACTCGAACTGCAGATCAGACCGAGATTGCTCACTTCTGGGCAGCTGGTGCCGGGACTGTTACACCTCCCGGCATGTGGAATGTCTTCGCTCAGGAACAGGCACGTTCTGCCAATCTCTCGACAACGCAAACAGCCAAGCTACTTGCGGTGTTGAATGTGGCCATGGCTGATGCGGGAATCGCTTGCTGGGATACGAAATACTTCTACGACATGTGGCGACCTGTCACTGCGATCCGAAAGGCAGATCTGGATGGCAACACGGACACTACTCAGGATGCCACGTGGACTTCACTGATCGGAACGCCACCTTTCCCCACTTACACTTCCGGACATAGCACGTTTAGTGCAGCCGCTGCGGAAGTGCTCTCCGCATTCTTTGGTGCAAACACTGCGTTCAGTGGCACCTCGGATGGTCTAACAGGTGTAACACGCAACTGGACTAGCTTCCGCGCTGCTGCCAATGAAGCTGGAGACAGTCGAGTGTACGGTGGTATTCACTTCCGCTTCGATTCGACCGCTGGTATTGATTGCGGCAAGAACATCGGTGTGGTTGCTCTACAACGGTTCGGCATGTCCGCCGCGGTGTGATCGCAAATAATCTCTGAAGCGAAGGCACCAGCTAACGACTGAGTTGGCTGGCTGCATGCTTGACCAGATGCCGATCCCACGCTGAAAGCGATGGCAAACAGGGCTTCACCGTTGACTCCATCGGCACACCCAGACAGTTGAGCATGGCTTTGAGCCGGGCTTGCCCCGTATCAGCCCCCAGTTTCATGGGGAATTTGAGGTCCTGTGTCAACATCGTAAATGACCTTGCACCACCTTCACTGATCAAGCCGCCTTTCAACAGTGGCGCCAGCACAAACAAGTCACGCTGATGTTGTCGAGCCATACGCCGCTCGCCCACTTCATATGACAGTTGATATGCCGAGACTGTTTCACACGGCAGGATAGCAGCCTCGGGGCACATTGCCCCATGACCACCTACAGCCCGAAATTGAGTCATATTCAAAGCGGTACCTGAAAGAAACACTTTTCCCTGGCAGGCCAGCCCACGCACATGGGCTTCCACGTCGCGCAAATTCAAGGTTGATTCCTTGATGCCAACGATGTTCGGATGACTGACAACTCGTACCACTTCGTGAGGCTTTAACGGGCGATCAACACTACCCGGAATGTGATAGTAGAAGACGGGAAGCAGGTGCGTGTCAGCCAGGGTATGATAGAACTGCAAGATGTCACAAAAAGGTGTACGAGCTGCTCCGGTGTACTTCACCAGTACCGCCTGAGCACCAAGCTGTTTAGCTTGTTGCAATTGAAGAAGGGCACAACCTACATCAGCCTGATGGATGCCAACGATGATTGGCAACTTGCCCTGAATTTCATTAACTGCGGTAGTGATGACTTGCTGACGTTCCTGATCGCTGGCATACATCCCTTCACCCAGCGAACCAAGCAGAAGTACACCGTGGATGCTGGCTTGCATCTGATAACGCAACTGGGCTGTGAGCGCAGCAGTATCCACCCCTTGACCACCACAGAGCCAGGGCGTTAATACCGTGGGATAGATACCTGCCCATGGTGGCTGGGCACATTGGCACCGAGCACGCTGTTCATCAGCTTGTAGCGTCAGCGAAGTGAGAATGAACATTGCAATTGCTGGGTTCAGGTACCGATTCATGATAATGCATCGCTAGGGGAGAGCGGTCCGTTATCGTCTCATCGACATCTGCGATTTGCATCGCTATTGGTTAACAGATGAAAACGATGGGTTATGTAGTTCAACCGTATCGATGTATCAGAGTTCCCGATTATTCATGCAGGCATTCAACTCGCGAGATAGTACGCA
>CAYPJB010000318.1:0-5499 GCA_964410845.1 uncultured Bacteroidales bacterium
TGTCGGCGGCGGAGGAGTGAATCGACGAATAACAATGGGTTGCACTTGACCGGGCCGCCATCACGGTTTTGTGCGACATCACGGTCTTGCAGCCGGCCCGGCAAGTGAACGCAGTCGTTATGCCGCTTGGGTGTTCGCGTGGATGCGCTCATGAACCAACGCTGGCAAGACGGCATGTCTCCATTCGATGGAGATTGCATCCGCACCGACGATCTTCTGTCGCTTGACGAACTTTGCGGCCTCCTGGGTGTCGTTGTCTCCGACCTGCAAAGGCACTACGCTGGCCAGACGCTCTTCGCTTTCGACGACTGGCATCAACACGACGGCTATGTGACGGAGCGGCATCCGACCGACTGGGGAAAGTTAGCAGCAGATGCACGGAGTCCTGCTACCTTGCTTGCGTCGCGGCAGGGCGACAGCTATGTGCATCGGTCTTTCTACACGGAGGACTTGTCGTTCCTGCTGCGTTACGATGTTCCCGACGAGGAATGCGGGGACAAGACTGGATTCGCCGGAACGTTCGACCTTTCGGCGAGTTCAAACATGGTCGCCAGAGTAGCGGCTCTTGTTCCGCCGGATTTGCGGGCGCGCATGAAGGTCGAGTCGTCCAAGAGTTACTTCGATAAGACGTATTCCGGCTGAGGGCGGCGCGGCATAACAAGTCGCTGCAGACAGACCGGGGCCCCATGACGGTTTTTCGGAGTTCAAAGGTTATTCGGCGGCCCCGGCTGCTGAGCTTTTTCGTTCGGCGGCGGAGGTCACGCCGATGCTGTGGGCCGGTGTTGCCATCCTCGTCGTCGGCCTCCTCTGGGCCGCGTTCAAGGGCTGGGTGGTGTGGGACATTGCCCACGACCTGTTCAACGGCGGGGGTGCGCCGACGCTGGACTTTCCGGTGTTCTGCCCGCTCCCGCTCGCTGTGGGTGGTAGCTTGGTCCTGTCAGCCTTGGACGCGCTCCCGTTCCCCGGCTTCGGGTTCGCGCTGTACCTCGGGCTGGCCGTCTGTTTCGGGGTGCTGCTGTGGTGGTTCTCCCGCGTCGGGGAGCCGGAGCGGCAGCGGCAGTTGGCGGCGATTCAGCAGCACCCCGCCGCTGAGCAAACGCACGCCGAACCAGGCGCTGCAGCAGACGGCGGGGGCATGTAGGCTTTCTGGAGTTCATCGCTCACTCGGCCCCCGCCGCTGCCGGGTGCCCGGGATAATGATGAAAACCGGCCGTGCCACGGATGTGATGTACTCATCTCATCCGTGCAGACGTGCAAAGTAGACAAACTACTTACGATATTCGCTCCAGGAATACCGGCAGCGATGAATGATTCAGCATCAACTTGCCCGGCTCCAGTCCATGGCACTCTCGATAGCTCGACCATGACCAATCGCCGGGAGTAGCTACCAATCCACGTTTGACGGGATTATGGTGAATGTAGTCGATGATTTCATAAAGTAGCGCGGGTTCAGTGATGTTCCTGTCAAATCCAGGCCCAGCTTGCCAGAACCGGTATTCCACTTTCCCCGCAGTAACGCAAGCCAGACGGTTCAGGAAAGCCGGTGCCTGATGACGCAGATAGTCCATGGCCCGTTTCGCCACAGGCACTTTGATCGATCGCAAAATCTCCGCGGTCCTGGTTGGCGTATCAGACCATAGGAGTAAATGCACGTGTTCTGGCATGATCACCCAGGCCCACAGATCAAATCCATGTTTCTTCTGTGCTCGGCCAATGGCATCGACCAGCCACTGCCGTGTGCGATCATGACACAAGAGTGTTTGACGACGATAGCACGAGAACGTGAGAAAGTGTGCATGCCCAGGCATGTCGTAATGTTTCACACGTTTTCGATGGATCGAATGCATGGCAGTAACGTACCATAGCAGGCACTGGTGTGTGAGTCAAAAGCATGACGTCTCATCAAGAGCTTTCGGTAACTGCACGTCTCGCACGGAGATCACGAGTACATGATCTCCGTGGCACGGCTTTATCAGAAAGCTACCGGGCACCTGGCCCACCTTGGGGTGGACACCGCTCCCTGCAGTATTCCAAGAGAGACTGTCGTGAGTGGTTTGTCTACCTCGAACGTCCTCACGGATGAGATGAGTACATCACATCCGTGACACAACATTCTCATTGATTCCCAGGTAACTTGACTATCCGGTAGACTCACGCAGCGTTGCAACATCCTTCGTTACTCATGCTGGGGCTTCAGATCCGGAAGTGCATGAACTGCCGATGGCTTCAGCCAGTATTGGAAATCAGGCGTGATTCGTCGCAACAGAAATCCCTTCAAGTGTTCCGCCACGTCAGGCCACTCGATCATGTGAACGTAGTACTTCGGAAACACCATGATCTCTGCACTGGTCATCTGCTTGTGCAATGCGAGACGTTCCCAGTCTCTGGCAGGCAAGCGAAGATAACTCCAGGTTGGCACGCCCCGAACGCCAAGCAACACCGCAGGAGCTCCTTGCCTGGTCACGAATAACAGGACATGCTGTTTTGCCATCGCTTCAATCTGTTCCAGTTCTTCATGATGCTCCGCTGTCATAAAGAGGAAATGCCTGTCTGTGAAACTCCGCATCTCTTTCCAGCTCTGCGCACTGTTTTGTACCATCGGCACCAGGCTGCATGCCGTGAGCACCATCAGCACAGGCAGGAAGTATCCTGAGATTTGCACTCGCTGCGACAGTGCTGCGGCAACGCCGAATATCAGCAAATACGGCTCATACAGCCACGACCATTCATTTCCAAAGAGCACCAGGATGAACATCAGGTGCAGCATCCCGCAGAGCACCAGGCATATTTGCTGCGGTGAGGCAGTTCGCGTGGTGGCCCAGCGTATGCAACCCATGGCCGTCTGGTGCAGCAGATACAGTGTGCCTGCGACCCAAAGGCCGGCTGGAGTAAGCAGATAGTGCTCCAGCATCCTGGGAACATCACCATAGCGAGGGAACCAGAACAGCGATCCCTGGGTAAAGAACCCATGGGATAACTCGCCGTACCCCTGCATGGCAGAGAGTGGGAACAGGCTATGGAGACAGACTCGCCAGCCCCAGACGATACATACATAGCCTGAGTAGGCAATCAACAGAAGCAGCGAAGGCAGAATCTGCTTTGCTACCATCCAGGTTCGATGTCGCCATCCAGAAGCATCGTTGCTGATGAACATCAACAGGATCAGGAAGAGCCCCAGGAAATAGGCGAGGGCCGGTTTGAACAGTAACGCCAGCGTAGCCAGAAACAAGGCACTGGAGAATCGTCGCTTCACAGCCATGGAAAGCGAAAAGATTACCAAAGCCGACTCCATGGTGTGGGCCGTGGTGAACCACAGAAAGCAGAAGAGAACAGGAGACGACAACAGAACCAACCCCAGCAAAGGCTTGCTGCGGTTCCAACCCAACGAGCACATCAAGTCTGCGGTGCCCCAGGCCAGGAGCACTCGGCACAGCATATTGAGAAGATGGTTCGACCAGGGTGTGTAGCCAAACATGTTGTACCATGCCTGGTTCACCCACAGTGTGGCAAAGCCATAGTAGTAGTTGAAATCGAGCCAGGGGGTCGCACCACTGTCCATCAACCTGGCTGCCATCAGGCTGCTGCCTGTGTCGCCGTAGTAATAGTGCAGATCGTTGTAGTGATTGGGCAAAGTGGCTGCGTGGAACACCAGGCAGAGCAGGGCGAGAACAACGAAGAGCTGAAATCGCGACACTGAATCTCCCCTGCACGGCCTCAACGTGTCTGTTCAGTTTAGCACATAATCAGTGTCTCCGTTGTAATACATGGGGCTTACCGGGTGCCCCAGGTAACGGGTATTTCTGTTACGTGGGGCAAGCTTCAAGCCATCCACAGGTTAGCATGAGTACGTGCAAACCATGGAACCCATTGCTTGACAATTTGCGTTAGATAGTTGTAATATAATACAACAGGAGCTTGAACGTGCGTATTAACTGGTGTGCTGTGGGACGATGACAACGTCGCTCAAATCGCTGAGCACGGGTTGAGCATGGATGATGTCGAAAGCGTACTGCTCAATCCCCAGGCCAAGCGTGGTGTCAGCAAAAGTTCTGGCCGTCGCTTACGCTTTGGCCATACTCTTGATGGAACTTTCATTGCGGTGGCTTTCGATGTGCTTGATCCAGAGGAAGGCCTGGTGTATCCGGTAACTGCCAACGAAGTCCAGGAGCCTCGCTCCAGGAGACGACCATGAAGAAAATCATCGCAAGAAAGACCATTGGCAAGATCGAAATGGTTCAATACGAGGGCGAGCCTGCTCACCGCTGGCACCGTCTGACAGCCATGACAGCAGCAGTCAAAAGGGCCAATAACAAAATACGAGCGATGGTAAAACAAGATCTTCAAGCCATGGGTTACCTGCCAGCGACAAGCACGCTTGCAGCCATCGGTGAGGAAATCCGCCAGGCACGGAAATCTGCCGGCCTCAGCATTGGCAGACTGGCACAACAGTCAGGACTGGAGAAAGCCAGCATCTCTCGACTGGAATCAGGTAAGAATCCCAACCCCAGCTTGCGAACTCTCAGTCGTCTGGCACAAGCTCTCAATCGAGAACTGGAAATCAGGCTTCATTAGCGATGCGATGGATTGTGGCATGTACGCATATTGCCAAAGAAGGTTGAATGACAGGTTTCAGTATTCCAAGATAGCTAGCCGGGCATACCGGCAAGCTATGGTACCCGAAGCGTGAGTACACGCACAACCGTGGCACGGTGTTTTCATCATTTTCCGGGCACCTAGCCATGACGCGACCCGTTGACGACATCCTCCGCGATATCGAGACCTTTCAGCCGGCCAAAAGCTGGCTTCCGCTGGACGACCTGCTCGCCGAGTTGTGGGATGCCGGTGTCCCCGCGTCGGCACTGCAGAAACTGTTCGGCGTCTTTGAACGCTTTCCGGGCGAGGATGGCGCGGGGGTACTCTGGAGCATTGTTCACGGGCTCGAAGCGCTGGATTTGGATTACGAGCAGGAACTTCGCGAATCTCTCGCTCGGCAACCCTCGGACATGGGCAAGATCATGCTCGGACGACTAGAGCGGTCGAAGACGGGATAACCAAACAATGCCGGGTGCCCTAGGTAACAGGCATTCCTGTTACATGGGGTAAGCTTCATTCGCTCCACAGGTTAGCGGAGTACCACTAACCTGTGGCACGAATCATGACTGTTTGTTCAACTCACAGTGCATCCCCTGGTGGAGCCAGGGGACGAGAGGTGATACTACAGCGACCAGCCCTTGCGGTACTCAGGCTGGATGTACTGCGCTGCTTCAGGACAATTGGTAACCTTCATATTGGGGCCATCCCATTCGAGACGCTTGCCTACACGCATGGCCACGTTGCCCAGCAGCATGGTTTCGGTGAAGAGGGCAGCGTAGTCGAAGTTCGAGAACGGACGGGCGCCGCCTCGGATGCCTTCGACCCATTCCTTCTTCATGCCCGAATCGCCACCGTTGTTGCGGGCGAGCGTGATGGCGGGGCCTGCCTTGCCACTGTAGAGCTTCT
>CAYPJB010000319.1:0-5481 GCA_964410845.1 uncultured Bacteroidales bacterium
CGCGGTTTCGGTTTTGCCGACACCGGAAGGGCCAACGAGGAGAAAGACACCAATGGGGCGACGGGGATCGACGAGATCAGCCCGGGCAGTGCGGATGCGTTCAGCGATGGCTTCGAGAGCATGATTCTGCCCGACGACTCGATCAGCCAGCTTGCTGTGGAGATTGAGCAGGGTATCGATCTCGTTACGTACCATCTTGCCGAGCGGGATGCCGGTGAGGCCTGCAACGACTTCGGCAACAGCAGCACCATCGACAGTGGGGTAAATAAGGGGCGTTTCACCCTGGAGCTTGGTCAACTCCGCCTGGAACCCTGCAAGTTCTTCCTTGGCTTTGGCCAGTTCCTCGGGCTTGGCTTCCTTCGGTGGGTTCTCGAGCAGCTTACGCCGCTCAGCCATTTCTTTGACCAGTTTCTGCTCAGCAGTGTGCTGGGCAGCGAACTTTTCCGCATTCTCTTTGCTGATCTTCAGACGATCGACGATCTCCTGCAGACGATCGGGGTTGCCATGCCCGATGGTGGCTTCACGTTCGAGATACTTCTGCTCGGCTTCGAGGTGTTCGATCTCCCGCTTGATGTCTTCCAGTGTGGGAGGCGTGGCGGACTGGCTCAGGTTCACGCGGGCACACACGGTATCGAGCAGGCTGACAGCCTTGTCAGGCAGTTGTCGTTCGGGGATGTAGCGGGTGGAGAGTCGAACCACGTCGGTGAGTGCTGATTCGAGAATGCGGACACCATGATGCTTTTCGAGCATTGGCGTGAGACCTCGCAGCATGCGGACAGCCTTCAGTTCATCAGGCTCTTCGACTTTAACTGGCTGGAAGCGGCGTTTGAGAGCTGCATCGGTCTCGAAGTACTTCTTGTACTCAGCGTACGTGGTGGCAGCGATGGTACGCAGTTCACCACGGGCAAGAGCGGGTTTCAGTAGATTGGCAGCATCGCCTTGCCCAGCCTGGCCACCGGCACCGATCAGGGTGTGGGCTTCATCGACGAAGAGGATGATCGGCTGAGGGGAAGCTTTCACTTCGGAAATGACCGATTTGAGACGATTCTCAAACTCGCCTTTCATGCCCGCACCAGCTTGCAGGAGGCCGAGATCAAGGATGCGCAGAATCACGTTCTTCAGCGGAGTAGGAACATCACCGGAGGCAATACGCAGGGCGAGCCCTTCGACCACCGCGGTTTTCCCAACACCGGCTTCACCAATCAGAATGGGATTGTTCTGACGACGGCGGGTGAGGATGTCGATAACCTGGCGAATCTCGTTGTCGCGCCCGACCACGGGATCGAGCTTGCCCGACTTGGCACTCTCGGTGAGATTGATCGTGAACTGATCGAGGGAAGGCGTCTTGGAACTGGAGGCAGGCTTGGCACCTGGTTCCGTGGGACTGGCACCCGGAGTTGCGGAAGCAGCGGCGCCTTCCCCAGTCGCTTGCTCATCTCGTTCATCAGAGATGCTGTTCTGGAGCAGGGTGAAGACTTCCTTCTGCAACTTATCAGCAGGAATGCGGGCAAGTTCGGGAACGCTGGCCCGCATGCGCAGGCCGAGCGTGCGGTCGTTCAGCAGAGCAGAGAGCAGATAGCCACTGCGAATGCTCGACGCACCGTATTCAAGCGATGAGTAAACCCAGGCTTCACGGATGAGATCGAGCACTTCGAAGGAGAGTTCAGGCGGTCTGCCATTGCCAGTCTTGAATCGACCGAGTGCTGCCTCCATCTCCCGTTTGGCCACAATGAGGTTGGCTTCGTACTGCTTGAAGATAATGGGGAGATCGGTGCCTTGCAGTTCAAAGAGCTTGATGAGCCAGTGTTCGATCTCGACATTGAAGTGCGTTTTCGAAAGGCACAGGCCTGCGGCAGACATGAGGGCATTGCGACAGGTGGTATTGAGTTTGTCGATGAGGTTGCGAGGGCTGATACCCGCCATGACGATCACTCCGGAAGAGGCTGTAGCTTGATGTGTGAGTTGTGATGAATCGCTTACACTATGCTGGATTCATGAGACAACTGCAACAACTTTTCGAACTGATTTCGTGCCTTGCGTTGAGTGATATACGGGGAGTGTCATCTACGTTGCCAGGTGGTGAACCTCTTCGCCATCGAAAACAGCGTCGCCCAGGTCATGGTCTGGTGTGCCATCCACAATCCAGGAATTCCAACCCAGCCGAAGCCCCAGCGGGCTGGCACTGTCGAGTCTGGCTGGCGGAACCGTGTGTCGGTCCAACTGTACCTGCACCTCGTAGTCGAATTCCAGCCCGACATAAAAGCGGATAAGGTGCATGAGAAGAAACAGGCTTTTACGTTCGGGAATAGGCGAACGATCAGGAAGAAAGTCAACAAACCGATCCCAGGGCAGGGGCCCCAGCTGGACACGGATTTTCCCCTGGATGTTCCAGACATGCGAGCCTGCGACTGCATCCAGTCCGAGCCTGCCGGTACTGCCCAGTTGACTCAGGCCGTCTGCAGGTATGGCAAGCCATTGTCCGCGAAATTGCTGTACCTGTACCTGGATCCCAAAGTAATCACGCAGGAGAGCTTGCAAACCCCAGGCGTTGCGTGGCCGACGAGCCGCGAGGATGCTGGTGTAGTGCAGCAGGGCTACATCTTCGATCTGAGCCAGAGGCTGTTCTGTTATTGCCTCCACCCCATCATTTTGGCTGACTGGCTGAGTCGTGATGCTGAAGCGATGGCGAAGCGATGGCAGTCCCAGGCCGGCGAAACTGAGCAGCATGGCAGTGAAGGTGTCTGGTTCACGCGCAAAAGCGGCACCACGTTCAAAAGGGATAGCGACCCGGTACTTTTCCCAAGCACGATAAAAGAGTGATGCGAGGCGATGGTTGAAGATGTCGAGCCAGTCGCGAAGGGCACGCCGTTCCGGGCCACGCACGTCGCGTTCTAAATCAAGAATGAGCTGGGTGTAGTGCGTGGGTAATGCACCGCCAGCTCCGTACAGCCCGAAGCAGGCTGCTGTCAGGGTGGCGAAACGTCGATCTGGGCCCGCAGCCTGGTATTCCACTACTTCACTGGGTGGGAATGCCAGTGTCGGCATGGCCCGCAGTCTGACTACTTCGGGTGTGGTGGACCAGGTATTGCCCAGAGTGGCAAGCTCTGGATGGAAGTGCTGCAGCAACCTGACAGCCTGGAAGAACTCGAACCGATAGGGTTCCTTCAGCAGTTGCTCCAGCAGTGTAGGCTTTTTCATAGAAGCAGTTGCTCCCCTGCTCGAGGCGCCCACCGCTTGAAATCGCCTTCACGCTGTCTCATCTTGACGACGAGTTGGCTGTACGAGTTGATGCTGACATAGAGACCCAGAAAACGATCCAGCACAGCAGAAAGCATCAGCATGCTGGTGCCAACGAAATTCTGCTCATCGAAGGTGACAGTGGCTTCGATTCCCCGACAAAAGGTGCCATCCAGCCAGCAGGCAGTTCGTTGACAGGTAAAATCGGTAATACCTTCGATGGCTAACCGGGCAGAGGCTGCAAGTTGCGGATCAACATCGGGATCGGTGAAATCGTACAGCCTGAGAATCTCCTGCAGAGCGGCTTTGCCTTCAGTGTCTGATGAGAGAGACAAGTAGTTGAGATTGAGCTGCGAAATAAGTCGCCAGTAGGCTCCTTTACGAAGTGGTATTCGCTGCGAAGCTGTGGGGCTTACCAGGCAACGGAGCCGGATGCCGGGAGCGGCAAACTCGGTGTCGAAGGAGATTTCCTCACCTTGACGAGGCAGTCTGGAAGGAAGATCACGATTACTGCAGGTGGTTTTGACAAGAATCACGCCATCAGCAGGCTTGTTGGATTCGAGCTTCAGATCAACAAGGTGCAGAAAGATATCGGTGCCTCGATCCAGGGGCCGGAGCGCTGGCCGGCGAGTCATGTACCAGAAAGCCCGGCGGTTGTCGCGATGTCCTGCATGGCGATAACCATACAGTGGATCGACCTGAACCGTTTGACCATCCGGGTAGGCAATCGAGACATCGTCGATGCTGTAAATCTCAAAGGCATCAGGACGACTGATATCAGCTTCCACACGATATTCCGCCCGGCGATGATGCCAGAGCATGGGCTCAGCGGGTGGCGGTTCGAAAAGATTCACGATAGGCGTGCATCCCATGCGGAAGACGCTGGGTTCAATCTTCTGTTCCAATCGGGGCAAGGTACGATTCAGGAAAAGAATGACTTCGACCTGACGGCACGGCTCCTTGAAGCGAAGGTGCTGCCAGCCGAGCAGATCGACGAAGAGAAACTTCTGTGGGAACGCAAAGTATTCACTCAGCAGCCGATACCCGGGAAAAGAAACTGCACCATAAGGCAGAAGACCCTGATCGAGATCGAAGCCGACAGGTCGAAGGCCCTGTTGAGGCGTGAGTACCACTGGGGCAATGCCTTTAACATCCAGCGGGCGAATGACCACTTGAAGCAGATGATTGTTCAGCAGTTCGTACAAGGGCATGGATAGCGAAGGATCGGCATGCAGATACAGCCGAAGATGATCCATGGTAATGGTGTTGAATGCCATGTCGGCAGGCAGGTGGAAACGCAGACGGAGGCAGGCAATACTTTTGTCAGGCGCGATCAGGCCACCGGGGAATGGTGGTGGGTGTAACTTGGCTTCCTTGAGTTCCAATGGCCACAGCGTCAGTGGATAGGAAGTACGAAAGCGACACGGGGGATCGCCAGGCCTCTGGGTGTGCACCATGCTGCCGGCGGGGAACTTCACCCCCTGGGGATTGCCTCGGTCGGCGGGGAGATCGAACTGCAGGATGGAACAGGATGGAAAAGGCGTTACGAGGTGCGGGTAGAGCACGTGGAGCAGTGCGTCGGTCAACTCTGAAAAATCATCATTCAGCTTGAGCTGAACACGTGCCGTCAGCAGCGCAAAGGCTTCGATGAGCCGTTCGACATGCGGATCCGCACTGCGATTCTCTTCGAGCTGTAAGCGTGCTGCAATGGCAGGGTAACGCTGCCTGAACTCCAGAGCGAGCTTGCGGATGAAGAAGAGTTCTTCACGATAATGATCGTGCAGCGCTTCGCTCATTTGTCTTGCGTCTCCGTGACCTGGTAATGGCCTGAAGCCATCTCCAGTATGGTATCGAACGAAACATCGGGGCTTGGATTGACGTTCAGTCGCGCTGCAACCCGGAATCGCAACCGTTGCTTGAGTGTTTCATCGTCCTTGGAGAGCAAGGTGACCTGCACTTCCTTGAGCCTGGGTTCAAATCGTTCGACTACTTTGCGAATGGCATGTCCGATCTCCGAACGCTGCATCGGCGAAAGCGATTCGGCAGAGACGAAATCCGGCAGACCATAGGTCAGAATCGATTGACTGAGTTCCGGATCCGCCATCAGTGAGGCATCGCGGATCTGTCGTGTATTCAGAAGTGCTTCCAGGTCACGCAATACGGCCTGGTACATCTGGTCGGCGTTGTAGCCGGTCAGGATCGATGTACCGGCGGAGTCTGCATCAATGAGCCGATCCAGCAGCG
>CAYPJB010000320.1:0-5446 GCA_964410845.1 uncultured Bacteroidales bacterium
CGCCCGGCAATCACAGCCTCCCCTCGGCTCCTCTCTCACCAATTTGTCAAAGAACGATGACTCTTAAGAAGAGTCAAAGGTTGTGCCTTTCGGCAAGAACATAGATGCATTGTATTGCAAAAGGATTCAGAAGTATTTCCCAGCGTCACCGAAGCTTGGCTGACTTTGACGTAAATGCCTGAGGATAAAGCACTTATCTTACGAAAGAAATACGCACAGAATTCAGAAAATGGAAGCCCTAATTCAGCAGCTTGGCTGAGTATTTGTCCAGGAAGAGCGTGCAGTTTGGATGTTTTTGAAGAATCGTTGCTGGAACCTGGTTGGTAACTGCGCCTTTCAGTGATTTCATTACCGCTACCGCCTTGCGTTCATCGGGCACGCTGCAGATAATGTGCTGACTTTTCATGATCTGTTTGATTGACATCGATATGGCCTGAGTGGGAACTGCCTCCAAGGTAGGGAACCAGCCCTCCCCCAACTGCTGCCTGCGGCAGGCTTCGTCCAAAGTAACGGTGATGTAGGGTTCTTCGGTATCGAAGTCGGCAGGCGGATCATTGAAAGCAAGATGACCGTTTTCGCCAATACCCACGAAAGCGAGGTCAATTGACGATTCAGAAATAATACGATTCAGCCTGACACATTCTGATTGAGGATTGGCTTCTCCATCGATCCAATGCACAGCAGCAAGAGGCACAGACAGTTTGGATACGAATCGTTCCCATAGATATTTTCGGAAGGATGCAGGATGTGCAGGTGACAGCCCAAGATATTCATCCAAATGAAAGAGAGTCACGCAATGCCATGCAATGTTCGGTTCGAGGAGAAGTGATTCAAGTACCGAGAATTGCGAAGCACCAGTCGCCAGAATGATGCGGGCATGCCCCCTGGCAACCAGAATTTGACGAAGCCAAGCGGCCCCTTGAGAAGCTGCCCGTTGCCCCATGTCTCGAGCGTTGTCACCTATAACAACATCCATTTAAACTCCACACGTTACATAGGAGGATTTTATAGCGAGATGTCAAGCAATGCTTAACCTACGACACCAGCTTCTTCCTATTCGCCAAGACATAACCAACAAGTGCCATGCCATACATCCCCAGTGCCAACAGGCAAAGAAACCGCAGACCATAGGCCATTGAGAGATATTCACTGGTACCACCCAGGACGGAACCAAGAATATTGCAGGCGAGGGCGATACTGCCGACGGCTGTGCGTTCTAATGCGCTAGCGAAGAGGATGGCTGCAAAAAAGATGGGTAGCCCTAGATAAAGACCGGCACCGAAGTACATCCCCATCACGCTGAGGCCGGTGGCCCACTGAGTTGGTGGGTAGAGCCAACTAGCAAGCAGCGACGCAAGTAGTAGCACGTAAATCAGTGGCGGTGGAATTTTGCCTTTGATGAGAGGTACCAAAGCGTTCGCCAACAAGATGACGATAAGAATGATGCTGAATACCAGCACATTCACTTGCCAGGTAGAGCCGAAGAGAAGAGCGAACTCGGTGACACTCTTGGTTTCCATCAACAGGAACCCTGCCCCGAGGAAAAAGAATTCCATTTCAAAGCGAGGCTTCGATTTCATCTCCCAACCGACGAGCAGAACGGTAAGCAGCAATACGCCGCCGAGCACGCCCCAGTACTCCACGGGCACACGAGGTTCGCGGATATACAGGTGAGGCCAATCGTCAGTAGCTGGGATGACGGCATAAGGATAAGTCTTCATCTTGGCTGCAATTTCATCTGAACTGATGCGGCGCCAGTGCGTGGGCAACGGATCAACCTTGATCCCTGCCAGGTTGCCAGCAACGATGGTGCGATGGTCGTTAGTATGCATGAAGTATTGAGGTTCCTGGCCAAAGACACTCTTTACTGTGGCATACTGGCGATATTGGGTTTCTTCGCGGAATGGGCCGAACGAAAGGCACATCAAACCTTCAGGGGTAAGCAACCTTTTAGCTGCTTCGATGCTTTGCTGAGTGTAGATGAAGCTATCGAGGCGGACGTTGCCGACACTCGAAATCAAACCGTGGGCATCCAGTGTAGCGAAGATGATGAGATCGTAACGATCATCAGTTCGGTTGAGGTAAGCACGGGCGTCGTTGTTGACAATCTTCACCTTGGGTGAATCGTAGGGCGATTCGGGATGGTACTTTTTGCCGAGTTCCAGAACCTTCGGATCAATTTCGACAGCAGTCACCTGCTCAGCGCCGTTGCGAAGTGCTGTTGCGACATCGTTGCCTGCACCGGACCCCAGGATGAGGACTCGTTTGGCGGGACGAAGTTGGAAAGGGAATCGGTAGTAGGTTTTGAGCGTCTGTACTTCAGCAGCAAACTTCTGGGCAGTGTTCCGAATTGTTGCTTTTTCAGCATCACGCAGTTTATCAAAGTCGATAACCATGCTTTTGGCCAGTTTTTCGACATCCAATTTGGCATCGTCTCGCAGATCAAAGCCGGACAGCAGGAACTGATCATTGACATCCAGGGTAACACCAGCCTTGGGATTGTCTCGATCCATCTGCCGGACAATCACTTTGTAATACGGTGACCAGTGCACTTCACTGGTAAAACTGTTCGATGTAGTGTACGCTTGTCCTATCAGGCAAAGCATGATGACAGAGGCTGGAATAAGAAATGCTTTCTCGAAGTGAACCGCTGCAAGTACAATCAACGCGAGGCCAAACCACACGAGTGGTGGTAGCCCGAACCAGGAGAGACAGGCGAAGCCTAATACCCCCAGCAAGCTTCCAGCGATATTAATGGAGTAAGCTTTCAGCTTGGGAAGTGGATCGAATGTAATAGCTAGCCATTGACCGATGGGATACATCACCCAGACGACTAAGGCGAAAATAGCGAGCAGGATCACAGGTAGTGGCACGGAACCGAGCACCCCTGCGCTGAGGCTGAGTTCATTAATCCCATAATCACCAGATGCAGGAATCTCCACCTTCAAAATATTCGTCCCCAACGCAGCAAAAACCACACAGACGGCACAGAGACGGAAAAGCACTTGCCAAACCACTTGCCTGGTATCAACAGGGCGAAGCATGCCAAGCCCCATGCCGAGAAAGCATGCAATAAGCACAAGATTGTTGAAGAAAGCAACGATGTGAAAGGTACTGGGTATCCATCGGATCAGCACCAATTCGACGAACAAAACCAGGAAGCTGACAAGAAAGAGTTGCATTCCTGGCGATTTGGCTGCAGGAAATAAGGGGTAAGTTGTGGATCGTTCTATCGACATGGCTTTACATCACATCGCATCAGCGAGCAACTGATGCGTAAGTCGCGATGGTAGCTTGGGCTCGCTACCTGTGCTGTTGCACTCAATGGCACTATAGCATATGCGTTTTGAAGTGTTGGCAGGGATTTGTTAAGTGCGTTTCACTCCCCTACAGATTGACACCAACACGTCGTAATTTTTCAAAAGCGAGCATTTTGTACTTGGATTTCATTCTGGCTCAACACATGATGTTGATGTAAGCAACTCGTTATTTACAGGAGTCATCCATGCGTGCAGCAGGCAAGTTGTTCGTGTTAGCGTTATTCCTTTGCGGATCCACAGCTCTCTATGCTCAAGACAAGTCGGGCAGCAAGAGCAGCGGTTCAAAGTCGAGTGGCAAATCAGAAACCAAGGAAACTCGCGTACGAGGTGTCTTACCACAGTACTATGGCAAGATCAGCCTTTCCGATGAACAGAAGCAGAAAATCTACAAAATCCAGAACGAATATTCTGACCGCATTGATGACCTTGAAAAGAAAATCGATGAGCTCAAAGCGGAACGCAATGCCAAGTACCTCAAGGAGCTAACCAAGGCTCAGCGTGAACGCTTGGAGGAACTTCGCAGCGCACGAAGCAAAGACAGTGACAAGGACAAATAATCGCCACCCAATTCAACTCCACCCCTTGTTGCCACAAGGGGTTTTTTCGTGAATAATCTGAATTCGCTGGTTACTATCTGCTAAGCAACTTTACTTGGAATAGCCATGAAACCACTTGCTCTTTTAATTTTGCTTACCTTGCCTGTTAGCCTGATCGCACAGGCAGAACGTCATGAGCTCGGCCGCAAGCTGCGTTTGTTTGAAACGACGTGGGAATCCAACAAAAACCGTATCGATTGCGCTCCAGCTGCCAAGAAGATGAACGCCGCTGTCATGTCCTTTTTCAGTTTGAAGTTCCGTGAAGCAGCGCGTGCCATGGACGAAGGCACCATGAAACTGATGGGGCCAAGTGCATCACGTGCACTTCCGGATCTTCTCAGTCTGTGGATTCAACCGGAGCAACGCTGGCTCGACACCACAACGAAAACACTGAAGATCACCGTTGACCGGTTCTATCCCATGCCTGACAGCAAATTGCGCGAAGTAGACTTTTGTTACTACTGGATATCATCACAAGGCCAGGCAATCAAACTTCCGACAAATACAGGCAAATCTGCTATCCCAGGTACGATGACCATTGATGTGCCCACACAAGCTGGCGACTACATGCTGCAGATAGTTTGGAAAACTGGTGACACTACATTAACGGAGAACTACTGCACCATTTCACTCAGTGACAACCAGAATACCAGATGGAAGAAGGTTAAAGAAAACATCGCGACCTGGGCAACACCACTTGAAACAGTGGACACCATCAGTGTCAACAATCTATCCCGTTTGCTAGATCGATTACAGAAGGCTGAAACGCTGGAAACCGATTATCCAGCCGATCGCCTGCTCAAAGAATGTGAAGCAGTCTGTAGCGCAGTTGCTAACAAGACCAGCTACTACAGTCAGCAACGAAGCGGACAATTCTGGATAGGAGTGAAAACAGCCAGCAAAGGCAATGTCATCATGCGGATTCAACCAGCCAAGGTGGAACCTGGTAAAAAAGTGCCCCTGGTACTGGCGCTACATGGCGCGGGAGGCAGTGAGAATCTCTTTTTTGATGGTTACGGCAATGGCAAAGTCGCCAGGCTGGCCGCCGAGCGGGGCTGGTTCGTTGTCGCACCGCGCAGCACGATCACCAAACCGGGGCATGGCGACACCATCGATGAACTGGCCAAACTGTATCCGGAGATTGATACCAGTAAAGTTTTCGTAGTCGGCCATTCCATGGGAGCTGGCGAAGCCATGCGAGAGGCTTGTGCCAATCCGAAACGTTTCGCCGCGATCGCTGCTCTGGGCGGAGGTGGAGGAACCAAGCCTGCCAAGGGTCAGGAAGAAGCATTCCAGAAATTACCCATCTATGTTGGCGTTGGTGAGTTTGATTTTGCATTGAAACAATCTGAAGCATTGGCAGGCAATCTCCAGAAGGCTGGTGTAGCAGACATTAAATTCAAGAAGTTTCCAGTGCTGGAACACATGATTATCGTGCAAGATGCACTTCCTGAAGTGTTTCAGTTTTTCGATGGTGTGATGAAGCGGTAGAATGGCTATCTCAGTGTTGCCAAATTGGATGAGCTCGAG